>JAKQKF010000461.1 GCA_029560815.1 bacterium | reverse complement strand
ACCATATGGCAGGCTGGAGGGATTCTTGACAGCCACCGGCATGCTCCAGGGGCCTCCCGGATCGGGAGCTCTGACGAAATGCATGGTATTGGCGCGCGAGAAATAATACCAGTACTCGTTGTTGTGATGAACCAGATGGCCGCCCCAGCAGCCGCCTCCCGGCGTGTCGTCATAGCCCGGCCACGCCGCACTCACGGGCCGGGCGATGGCCTCCCAGTGCACCAGATCGGTCGAATGATAGATCACCGGAGTCGGATTGAACGACGACCCGGCGGAATAGAAATCATTTCCGATCCGGGTCACCGTGCAATCGGGATGATCGCCTGGGATCACCGGATTCATGTAGCTCCTGAAGGAGGGAGATTGCCCGTATGCAGCGCTCCATACCAGCAAGCCCAGGATGAGACTTGCCCTGTGCAGGATCACGATTTTCTCCTGTCACTGAAAGGATAACCTTATGGCGAAGAAACAGGGGTATTTCAACAAAACATCCCGGGAGTGCCCTTGGGGCAAGCTCCCGGGATGTATTTAAACCTGGAACCGCAGAACCAGCGGATGGTCTTCCGCCTGTTCCTTGTCGATTAACTACATCTCGAACTTGAACCCCGCGTGCATCCACCAGGAGTAGAACTCGCGCTGGGTCGGCCGCACGGTGTCGCCCATGTAGTAGCGCATCGGCTCGTTGTTGAGATTGATCGCCTGGAGGTAGAACTGCACACCTTTGGTGATCTGCTGGCTGGCGGCCAGGTCCCACTGGATATGGTTGTCATAGTAGACATCCTCATCCTCAGACTCGCCCAGCTCATAGAGGAACTTGCCGTGATAATTGAGGCCGACACGGCCGGTGAAGCCGCCCTTTTCATAGCTGATGGCAAAGTTGGCCATATTGGCCGACTGTCCCGCCAGCGGGATACCGGTGCGCTCTTCGCCGTCAAACATGACCGAGGCGTCCGAGGTGGTCCAGGTATAGTTGGCATAGACGCCGAACCCGCTCATCCAGCCGGGCAGGAAGGTGAGCTGCTGCTGCCAGTTGAGCTCAAAGCCGGTCAGGGTGGCGTCGTCGCCCTGGACGATCTGTTCGACTTCGTAGCCCTCATAGGTGCCTTCTTCGAGCTCATACTGCGAGGGGTACATGATCTTCTTCAGCTGCTTGTGGAACACCCCGCCTGAGAGGAGACCGATGCCCTGGAAGTAGTGCTCGGCGAGGAGGTCAAGGTTGATCGAGGTGGTCGGCTTGAGACCGGGATTGCCGAGCGACATCTCCTCATCCTCGCGGTTGATGATGCGGAAAGGCACCAGCGCCTCATAGTTGGGCCGCGCCAGGCCGGTGGTGAAAGCCGCGCGCAGGTTGGTGTTGGGCGTGACGCGGTAGCGGAGGTGTACCATCGGCAAAAAGGTGTTGTAATCCGAAGCCTTGGTGATCTCGGTGGTGCTCTCGTAATCGCCCTCCTCGTTAAAGACCACCTCATGACCGGTGTAATCGTTTTGGGTGATCTCGTCGCGGAATCCGGCCAGGGCCATAAGGTTGCCGAAATTGAGGGTGGTCATGCCGTAAAAGGCGTAGACATTCTCGGTGGCGTTGTAGGTGGCGCCGTCGGAATCCTCATTGAGGATCTCGCCCTCGAGCTCCTTGCCCTTGTTGGCATCGAAAAAGGCCCAGGTCTTGTCGGGATCGAAAGCGGGAGGTTGTTTGTAGGTTTTGTCGAGGAAATTGTCGTTGGTATAATCCCCGACGAATCCGGACATGAGGACATCGTCATCGCCTTCCCAGCCGTATTCCCAGATATTCTCCTCGCGGTCCTTGTTCTTCAGCGTCATCTTGGCGCCGAGTTTGAAGGTGCCGGGATTGACGCCGAGCATGTAGGGAATCTGGATGTTGAACTGGCCGTTGATGTCCTTGTCGGTGGTGAGGTTGTCGTGCCATTCGAATTTATCGAAGGTGAAATGGCTGGGATCGTACTCGTAGCCGGCGCCCAGATTGGTCGTCCATTTCGGAGTGTCGGGATTGGAGAGGTCGAGTTCCATGTCGGCGTCCTCGTCCATTTCGAATCCGGCCTCGATGTGTTTGGGTTCATTCTCGGCCGCGTAGCTGTAGGAGAGGCGGTAGTCGAGTTTGATCGTGTTCAGCTGATGTTCGCCGCCGGCGGCGATATTGTAGATGGTCTGGTTCTGGTCACGATTGCGGAAACCGGCTTCGAATTTGCCCTCCGTGATGGAAGTGGCGGTTTGATACTCGCCATCCTCGGGCAGGAGCAGCAGAGCGCGGCGGCTTTCGCTGTCGTCGTAGCGGCTGAAGAGCCCGCTCAGAAAGAACTTGTGACCGGGTTTGAGGAGATAGTCGGCGGTACCGGAGAGGGTCAGGCGGTCGCGGACGAAGGAGTAATCGCGCATCTCCATGTTCTGGAGCGCGAAATCGGCCTCGGAGCCGTCCGCGAGATCGGCGCCGCCCCACTCCATCTCGTTATTGTCCGAGCCGCGCTGGCTGCGCTGGAAGCTGGCACTGACCATGAGGCCGATGTTCTGGGCCTCGCCAAAATGGCTGCCGTAGGTGACGCCGCCCTGGAGGATAGGCTTGCCGCGCAAATTGTCATAGCCGGAGCCAGCGGTGAGGCTGAAGACACGGCCGGGATAGTCAAGGGCGCTCTTGGTGCACAGGTTGACCGATCCGCCGATGGCATTGGCGTCCATGTCCGGGGTGATCGCCTTGGTGACCTCGATCCCCGCCAGCTGGTCGGCGGCGATGGCATCGAGGGCGACATAGCGGACATCACCCTGAGGCGAAGGGATCTTTTCGCCGTTGATGGTCACCGAACTCAGCTGGGCGGACATGCCCCGCACCAGCACGTAGCGGCCTTCACCCTGGTCGCGTTCGACGGCGATACCCGAAACACGCTGCAGGACCTCAGCCGAGTTGACATCGGGGAAACGCTGCATCTGTTCGGCATCGACAACGTTCTCGATTTTGGACGCTGTGCGCTGCTGGCTGAGGGCTTTGATCTGGCCCGCACGCAGGCCGTTGACGACGATCTCGCCTCCCTCGATATAGCTGACCTGGAGTGCGATGTCGCGTTTGACTTCAGCCCCTGCCGGCACTGTTACCTCAGCGGAGTATTTTTCATAGCCCAGATAGCTGACCACAAGGGTCTGGGCACCGGCCGGCACATTCATGATCGTGTATCTGCCCTGCCGGTCGCTCGCCGCGCCCAGCTGTGTCCCCTGCACCAGGACATTTGCGCCGGGCAAGAAAGCCCCGGATTTGGCATCGACGACCTTGCCAGTGATACGTCCGCTGGACTGCGCCAGCAGCACCGAAGCGGACAGCATCACCACCAGCAGGATAATCAGCGCTCCAGAGAGATTAGTGAGCTCCCATCCTGTAGACCTTGTTCTCATTCCTGCCTCCTTTGGGTTAGCTTGATGATACACACGGCTTGTAAGTATATGGGTGCAGCAGTGATATCTCCTGGAAAAAACTTCACCAGCGATCAGGGGGCCGCTCCCGCGCCGGCAGCCCGGCCGGGCCGAGCGTGGAGAGGCTTCGAAGAGGGCCCGCACAGGAGAGGATGAAAGCGGATGGCCCTCCGGCTATTTGCCGGCCATCTCCAACTCCGTGCCGGCGATATCGCTCCAGTTGTAGTAATGAAAGGTCCTGTCCTCTGACATCGCCACAAAGAGCCCGTGCGGAAAGGTCAGGTTGAGGGGAACAGAAGTCACCTCGGAGCCGTCGCTCTCGCTGGTGGAGGTTTTAATCACCTTGACCAGGGTATGCTGATGCGGCTGCCCGGGCTCGCCCTCGCGTTTGAAGATATGGAATTTATTCGCCTGCTGGTCGCTGACCAGGATGTAGCCCCTGCCGCCGGGCAGGGTATAGATCGAAATGCCCTCGAGGTCGGCAGTAAAGCCCTCCCGGGCGAAGAGGGCGAGTTCGCTGTTCCCACCGGCGTGATCGGGATCCGCGTAGTACTTGCGCACCCCCACCTGTTCGTCCGAATAATAGACATAGCCCAGCTCATCATCGACAGCGATGGCTTCGATCTCTTTCACGCCGCTGTACAGCCCGAACTCACGCACCTTGGTGGCCTTGACTCTTCCGGTGCCGTCGTCCTCGAGCAGGTACTGCCAGAGGTAGCGGCCGTCGGTGGGGCCCTCCTTGCGGCCGACGATGGCGTAGATGCGGCCGTCGGCCGGACGCTTGTAGAGGGCGATGCCCATCGGAGCGCGCATCGCTTCACCCGAAAAAACCTCGATGCCGCCGCCGTCGATCGGCTTCATATCGGGCAGGCTGAAGATGCGGATGCGGTTGAGCAGCCGCTCGGTGGTGACGGCAATGTCGACCGGCACACCACCCAGCATCAGGCCGTATTCGACGTCGACGTTATTGGGCCGCTGCAGCGGGCGCACGCATTTGTCGGGTATGATCTTGCCGTTGAGATCAAAAACATAGAGGCCGCCGTTAGCCTCCTTGTCGGTGCCGATGATCAGGCTCTGCGCCGGGTCTGAAGGATGGATCCAGATAGCCGGATCGTCCGAGTCAAACTGCACCGGCTCGGTTACGATCACCGGTTGCAGGGGCCTGGGGCCGGAACGGAATCTGCAGTTGGAACAATTGAGGAAAAAGATGGAGAGAAACAGCAGGAGCGCTGCTGCAAGGCGTATACTGTGGGGATGTCCGGGTGTGGGCGTCATGCAATCCTCCAATGTGTTAAATTAAGACATATAATCGGTTCCTGCAAATTATTTTTATGTTAAGAAAAACTTTCCGGCACGGGGAAAAATCCTTCTTGCTTCCCGAGCAGGACGGCTGCGACTCCCATGGCTGGTAAATTTTCAGCGCGGCGTATAGCGTTTCGCGATCTTGAGCTCGACATCGGCCACGCTCTGCTTGATCGGGCCCTCCGCTTCCATCTTGAGGCTGGTCACCGCCGCCGCCCAGATGGTGGCTTCTGCCGGTCCGGCGGTCAGCCGTTTACAGACATAGGCGGCGATGCAGGTGTCGCCCCGGCCGCTGCGGCCGACCAGCGGCTCCGGCAGAAAGGGCGCCTCATAATACTCGCCATCGGCCAGCACCAGCAGACCGTCACGATGAGAGAGAACCACCTCCTTGGGGCCGAGGCCGGCGATCATCCGGGCGGCCACGCGGATGTCCTCCTCGCCGGTCATGGTCCTGGCTTCCACGGCATCGGTCTTGAGGATATCGAAATAGGGCAGCACCTCGCTCTTCGCCTCCCAGCTGTCGAACTCGAGCACCCCCTCCCCGTTGATGATGCGCACGAAGCCCTGGGCATCGGCCGAGAGCAAGGCATGCTTTTTGCGCAAAAAGCTGATCACGTCCAGGTCGACCTCGCCGCGGGCCGAGGCGTTGATCAGAAAAGCCTTCGCCTCCAGACCGGTGAACTGATCGGGCGTGAATGAGCCGGCGGTATGGGTGACCGAGAGGATGCGGTTATCGACGTTGTCGGTCGGATAATAGAGCCGCATGTCGGTGGAATAAGGGGTCCAGGCCGGAAAAGCATCGACGCCGATGGCGGTGAGGGCATCGACGACATGGGCATCGCTGCGGGCCAGGCGGGTCACTGCCGCGGTTCTGAGCCCCATCATCCGGGCGACGTGGGCGCCGTAATTGAATCCCCCGCCATCCACCTGGCGGGTGCCGGTTTTGGAGACGATCGTATCCTTGGTATAATTACCGAGCAGGACAATATCGTAGTTAT
>JAKQKF010000450.1 GCA_029560815.1 bacterium | reverse complement strand
AGGAGCTTGTTGTAGCGCTTCATGTCGAGCAGGGGGACGCTGCAGAGGACCGCATTGAAGAGTTCGGGCCGCTGGGTATAGGCCGTGCCGACCAGCAGCCCGCCGTTGCTGCCCCCCTCGATGCCGAGGTGGCGGGGCGAGGTGATCTTGCGCTGAATCAAATCCTCGGCGACTGCGTAGAAATCATCAAAGGCGCGCTGGCGGTTCTCCTTCAGGGCGGCCTGGTGCCACTTGGGGCCGAATTCCCCGCCGCCGCGGATGTTGGCGACCGCATAGACACCGCCTTTTTCCAGCCAGGCGACGCCTCGAATAGCCGAGTAACCGGGCTGCATGGCGACCTCGAAGCCGCCGTAACCGTAAAGCAGGGTTGGATGGGCGCCGTTCATTTTGCTCTTTTTGGAGCGGACGACAAAATAGGGGATTTTCGTGCCGTCTTTGGAGGCCGCTTCATACTGCTCAACCAGCAGATCCTTGCTGTTGAAATAGTGGGGCAGGCTCTTCACCTTATCGATCTTCTTGCCATTAGCGGGGACATAATAGAGGGAGGTCGGAGTCAGATAGTTGGTGAAAGTGAAGAAAAAGTGGTCGGAAAAATCATCAGTGGCCGCCAGGCCGATGGTGCCATAGTCAGGGGCGGCGACCTTTTCGCCCACCCACTGGCCATCCTGCAGGGTGTAGCGGAACAATTCGCTCACCACATTGGTCAGTTTCAGCAGCAGCAGCGCATTCTTGGTCGTGGTGAATCCCGCCAGACTCGAACGCTCACCGGGCTCGAAAACAACGGAGAAATTGCGCTCGCCCATCAGGAACCGGTCATAATCGATGCTGATCAGGGAACCCTGCCGGTAGGTGCGGCCGCCGGTGGTCCAGTCGGATTTCAGCTCGATCAGCAGCTGGTTCTTGAAAATGCCGTTGAAACCGGCATCCTCCGGGATGTCCAGCTTGATCAGCCGGCCGCCCTCCATGACAAATGTGTGGCCGGTGTAGAAGCTCATGCGGCGGGTAACGTAAACATAATCACGTTCGGGCTGGTGGTCGACTCCCGCCCCGACGCTCATATCCGTCTCCTGCCCCTCGAATAGCGGGCGCGCCCCGCTCAGCGGCGTGCCGCGGTGCCAGATCTTGATTACGCGGGGATAACCGGAGGTGGTCAGCGTGCCCGCGCCAAAGTCGGTTGAGACCAGCAGCGTGTTGCGGTCCATCCAGGAGACGCCGCTCTTGGCCTTCGGCACGAAAAAGCCCTCTTTGACGAACTCTCTTTTCACCAGGTCGAATTCCCGGATCTCGACCGCATCTGAGCCGCCGCGGGAGAGCCTGACCAGGCAGAGATCATAGGACGGGTAGAGATAGCTGGCCCCACCGAAGGCCCATTTTTCCCCCTCCTTTGCGCTGAGGTCGTCAAGATCGAGTACGGTCTCCCACTGCGGATCGGGATTGAAATAGTCGGCCAGAAGGGTGCGGCGCCAGAGGCCGCGCGGATGCTTTTCATCCTGCCAGAAATTATAGGCGTACTCACCGACCAGAGAGGGGAAGGCGATCCGCTCTCTGGAATTGAGCACGGTCAGGATCTTGCTGTTGAGGCTTTGATAGTCCGGGTGCTTTTGCAGCTCCGCGACGGTCGCCGCGTTTTTGGCCTTGACCCACTCGAGGGCCTTTTCGCCCTCGACCTCTTCGAGCCAGAGGAAGGGATCGGTTTCTTCCTGGGCGATCGTCACCGCTGTGCAGCAGAGAAATGCCATAGTGATCCTCACAAACCAGTTTGCTCTCTTCATTTCATGTTTCCTCCTGGTTCAGCCCCGAGCGCCCGGATGTAACCGGGATTGGGGGTGCAGTTTTCAAACCTGATATTCTCGAGCAGATCGGCCAGCGCCTTTTTCACCACCCCGGCTGCAGGACGGCTCTTGCGGATCTCTTCAAAACTCCCGCGCGGACCCTCCGCCCATGCGATGAGAGAGTCCCACTCCGCCGTCCGGGCAAAACGGACGATCCCGCGGCTCGAATCCATTTTTTTGTAGGGCCAGAAGCTCCAGCCGATATTGTGCTCCTCCAGCAGCCTGCGGAAAGCGTCGATCCACTCGTCGGTATTCTCGCCCGACTCGCCCAGCCAGATCGGAACTTTAAATTTTTCCCGGAAATCAAGATAGGCCTGAATCTCTTTCTGTTCGGGCGGCATCCAGTACTTGTGAAAGGTGTAGGCGAGATTGCCGTCGAACGGGGGCCCAAAGACCGCGAAATTGGTGTTCCACTGCGCCCCGCCGAGGAAGATGATGTGATGCGGATCCACCTCGCGAATGGCCTGGACCATGCGCTTGTAGAGGGGCTCGAGGGCGGCGTTCAGTCCGGCATCACCGGCGAAATAGTGGGCGATGGGCTCGTTGAGCAGATCGTACCCCAGCACGATGGTGCGATCAGCATACCGTTCCGCGATCCTGCGCCACAGCCCGATGGTGGTACGCTGGGCCGTGGAGTCGGTCAGCAGCCAGGGATAGCCCCAGCTGTCGTCGATATTGTCGCCGGTCTGCCCCCCCGGCGCGGCGTGCAGATCGAGGATGACGTAAAGTCCCTCGGCCTCGCACCAGCCGATCACATCGTCGAGCCGGCGGAATCCCTCCTCCAGCCAGATCTCCGGGTGATCCTCGACCAGAAAAAGCTTGAAGTTGAAGGGGACGCGCAGATGGTTGAAGCCGAGGCTTTTGAGATAATGGATGTCCTTGTGGGTGATATAGTGGTCGCGGAAACTCCGCCAGAAAGCGTTAACCTCGTCCGCCCCGGCCAGCTCCTTCAGCGCCTGGTCGATGAGCCGGAAAGAGTTGACCCGCTTGAACTGAAACATATAGCCCTCGGGATTGAGCCAGTTGCCGAGGTTGGTGCCGCGGAGCAGAATCTCCTCTCCGTCGCCGCCGCGGATGACCGGGCCATCCACCCGGGAAAAGTTGGCGGGTTGGGAAAAGAGGGTGGAAACGGCCAGGAACAGGCCAAGCAGCATCAGGGTATCTTTTCGCATATCAGCTCTCCCGATTCGCGGAACAGAATGAATCACTCTCTCTTGTTGAAATTACAATATTTTTTCTCATCGTGCAAATGATATCCGTTCATTTTGGCATCAGCAGCCGTCCAGCCAATTTTTTTCTTGTTTCATAAAGCGCGCAGTTGCTATATTGCAGCAGATCCGGCAGGAAATCAGCCGAACGCCACCGATCGCGACTACCCCGAGGTTTAATCAATGGCCGTTGGAAGCGCTCCCTGCAAAAAGCTGCACTCTCGTGGACGGATGAAGAAGCGCTCATCCTTCACGTGCCTGTTTTTACTCCTCGTCCTGAACGCTGCGCACGCGGAATCCATGCAAGCGGTGCTCTTTGACGGCAAAAATGCCGCCGACACCTACCGGCTGGCCGCCCTGACCCTGGCCGGCATCGTCAACCGCGATGGCGCCGAATTGTATCTCGCCAATGTCCGCGAGGCCTGGAGCTACGCAGAGACCGATGAAACCTGGGAAAAGCTCTATCATGAGCGGGGCGGTGTGACCTTCACCCGCATCACCAGTTTTGCTGATCTGGTCGAGCGCTACCGCAGCCGGATAAAGGGGGTGATCACCTACGAACCGCGGCGCTGGGGCAATTTCTCCGGCCAGTCCTTTTTCTGGCAAGGCGAATACGCCGCCCTGATCGGCGGCTTGACCGGCTGCCTGCCCCTGCCCGAGGCGACCGCCCGCGCCCTCGGTTTTGCGCTCACCGACTCCGTCCTGGTGGAGGATGCCTATGATGGCGATCCGCCGGTGCGCGTGCCGGCCCGGCTCGAGCTTAAAAGCCACCCCTGGAACGATACCTCGCAGGAGGAGGAAAGGCGCTATCTTGCCCTGGTCGACTGGGGTCTGCGCACGCTGCTGCCCCTCTGCAATCCAGACAAGTGTTACATTCGCGAGATCACCGATTTCACCATTCACCAGCGCATGTTCCAGCTCAACCTGGCCGGGGATCCCCCGGGCGGCGTCAATTTCCTCGCTTTGCCCGCAGCCCGGGTCGAGCTGCTCGAACGCCTGCTCACCTTCATGCAGAATAAAAATCCCGATCGCATCTTCCACGTCTACGGCTGGATGGACCCTGAACCCCTGGTGCAGTGGATCGCGACCTTCGGCGGGGCTTTTCACGAGACCCTGCAGAACAACCTCTCCTGGCACGCCGCCTTTCCGGCCGAGCGGCGGCCGCTTGTGCCGCCGGCGCAAACCGGACCAGAGCAGGTGCAGCTGGAAGATAAATATTATCTCGTTTTTGTCTCTTCGGAGGGCGACGCCTCCAATTGGGCGCTCACCTTCCAGGCCGGAGCCTGGCTCTCACCCCACCGCGGCTCGGTGCCGATCTCGTGGGGCTGGAACCTCCATCTCTTCGACCTCTGCCCTTTCATCGCCCGATATTACTACGACACCGCCACAGCCAACGACGGCTTTGTCAGCGTGATGTCGCCCCTGGGCTATGTCTACCCGGACCTCTGGGATGAAAATGTCTGGCCGGACGCAGTCGGCCAAACCCGGCGACTGATGGAGGCGTTCGGCATCCGCGATTTCTATGCGTACAAACACTACGCCCCCAACGGCCGCCTCTTTTTCCGCGGCGTCGATCTTTACAACAGCTTTGATTTCAACCGGCTGGGGCGGTTTCTCGGGGATGTCAACGCCCAGCTCACCCTGCTCTACGACCCCCAGCTGGCCAACCAGTACCCCACGACCCGCTATGGCGCCCTGCTCTACAACCATGTCAACGACGGCACCTTTTACGGCGACACCGGCGATCTGGATGCCATGGCCCGGCGCATCCTCAACAGCCTCAAAGGCAAGGCCAAACCCGGCTTTCTCCTCGCCGGTTATCAGCGCTTCTTCCATGATGACCATGGCAGCTGGCCCGCCGGCACGGCTGACCTCTCGGTGGAGCGGCTTGGCCAGGTCGTGCAGAAACTGCAGAGCGATCCGGTGCTGGGCAAGGAGATCGAAGTGGTCACGATCGAAAAATTCTCCGCCCTGCTGCGCAAAAAACTCAGCTGGAGCGGAGTCGTGGCTGCGCCAACCGGCGGCGTCACGGACTATCACCTGCTCGGCAGCTATCCCAATCCTTTCAACAGCCGCGCGACCCTTTGCTTCACCCTCGATCGGCCGCAGCGGTTGACGCTGGCGGTTTTCGATCTGCGCGGCCGCGAGATGTTACGCGTGATGGACGAGGAGGCCGCTGCAGGGACGCACCGGCGGACCATCGATGCCGCCGGATGGCCGAGCGGAGTCTATATCGCCCGCCTCGCCGCGGGCCCGGCGCTGCAAACTCTTAAACTGATCCTCGCGCGCTGAGAGATGACCATGGAACTGCGAGCGGATGCACTGGATGCCCTGCGGGGCCTGGCGATCATGGGCATGATCCTCTCGGGGCAGATCCCTTTCTCCGGGCCCGCCGCTCTGCCCGCCCTCACCTCGCTCGGAGCCCTTCTCAACCGGCTGGCGGTGACCCCCTGGCCGGGTTTTATCAAGGGACTCCTGGTCACCCTTTTGGCTGCGGCGGTGACGGCGTTTTTCACCCGCAAAAAGATCTTTTGGAGAAGCTGAAAGGAGCATAATGCGCCGGGCGAAGATCACCCTTTTAATCTGCTTGGGCATGGCCGCGCTCTCACCGGCCCAGGAAGCGCAGCCGGAGCTGCGCGGGGTCTGGCTGACCGACGTCGACAGCAAGGTCCTATTCAGCCGCAAGAACATCGCCGAAGCGATGCGCTTTCTCGCCGGCCACCACTTCAACGTGGTTTTCCCCGTGGTCTGGAACCAGGGCTACACCCTCTATCCCAGCGCCCTCATGGACTCGCTCTTCGGCATCCCCATCGATCCGGCGCACCGGGGCCGTGATCCCCTCGCCGAAGTGATCGAGGAGGCGCACAGGAACGGCCTCAAGGTGATCCCCTGGTTCGAATACGGCTTTTCCGCCTCCTACAAGGAGAACGGCGGCCATCTTTTACTCGCCAAACCCCACTGGGCGGCCAGGGACCGCCAGGGCCGGCTGCTGACCAAGAACGGCTTTGAATGGATGAATCCCTACCATCCCGAGGTGCAGGCCTTCATACGCGGACTGGTACTCGAGGTGGCGCGCGGCTATGAGGTGGACGGCATCCAGGGGGATGACCGCCTGCCCGCCCACCCCGTCGAGGGCGGCGGCGATAACTATACCGGCAGCCTCTATCGCAGCCAGCACCAGGGGGCGGACCCGCCGGCCGATCCTCGCGATCCCGGCTGGATGCGCTGGCGCGCCGATATTCTCAATGCCTTTGCCGGCACCCTCTATCGGGAGGTCAAGGCCGTCGATTCGGCTCTCATCGTCTCCTGGTCGCCGAGTGTCTATCCCTGGAGCTACGAAGAGTACTTGCAGGATTGGCCCGCATGGATGCGCGGCGGCTATACCGACCTCGTCGTGCCGCAGGTCTATCGCTACGATCTGGAGAGATACCGCGCCACCCTGCTCGAGATGAAAAACGTCACCCCGCCGGCGCCGGGCGCCAGGATCTACCCCGGCCTGCTCATCAAACTGGGCAAATACCTTATCGACCCTGAATATCTGCTCGGCGCCATCCGCTTCAACCGCGAGATGGGATACAACGGCGAGGTATTTTTCTTTTATGAGGGACTGCGGAAAAAAAAGGGCAAGCTCGCCAGGGCCCTGCTCAACGGACCCTATCGCGAACCGGCCCGGCCGTTCTGATGCTGTTGCGCATTTAACCGGAAGTTGAGTAAAACGACACCCGATGCGAACCTTGCATAGCGACATCTTTATCGCCGGCGGCGGACTGGGCGGCTGCGCTGCCGCCCTGCGCGCCGCCGAATGGGGCTGCACGGTCATCCTCGCCGAACCCTGCGACTGGATCGGCGGCCAGGCGACCAGCCAGGGCGTCTCCGCCCTCGATGAACACGAGTGGATCGAAGAGTTCGGCGGCACCGCCGCCTATTACCGTTTCCGCAGCGGGATCCGCCGGCATTATCAGGGGCTCGCGGTTGGCGGACCGTCCGATCCCCGCTTCAATCCCGGCCGCTGCTGGGTCAGCCGGCTCGCCTTCGAGCCCCGCATCGGCCTCGAGGTGCTGGAGAGCCTGCTCGCGCCCTCTATCCGGAGCGGCCGGATCCGGATCTTTTCCCGCCACACCTTAAAGCGGGCGGAGGTGGGGGCGGAGCGGATTAAAGCCGTGATCATCGCGCCGGATAGCGGCGGCTCCGAGCTGGCCTGCCGCGCATCGTATTTTATCGATGCCAGCGAGATGGGCGATCTCCTCCCGCTCGCGGGCGTTCCCTTTCGCACCGGTGCAGAAGCGCAGAGCGAAACCGGCGAGCCCCACGCGCCTGCCGAGGCCCATCCGGAGTGGATCCAGTCCTTCACCTTTCCCTTCATCGTCGAATATTGCCCCGGCGAAAACCACACCATCCCCAAACCGCCGGGTTATGAGGAGAACCGCGACAACCAGCCCTACACGCTGGCCGCGGGGAAGGATGCCCGGGGCGCCCCGCGCATCTACAGCATGTTCGCTACCGCCCCCGGAACCCCGGGCAGCTTCTGGGCCTACCGCCGACTCATTGATGCCGGCCAGTTCCGGCCGGAGCGCTATCCCCGCGATCTGAGCATGATCAACTGGCAGGCCAACGACTATCGCGGCGGTCGCTTGATCGGCGTCAGCCGGCGGGAACGGGAAAAATCCCTGGCCGAAGCGCGCGCGCTCAGCCTCGGGTTTCTGCACTGGCTGCAGACAAAAGCCCCGCGCGATGACGGAGGGCAGGGCTATCCCGAACTCAAGCTGCGGCCGGATCTCCTCGGCACCGCCGATGGTCTCTCGCAGTTCCCCTATATCCGCGAATCGCGCCGCATCCGGGCGCTCGATCAGCTCCGCGAGCAGGATATTGCAGCGGATCTGCAACCGCACGCCCGGGCACGTCTCTACCCCGACGCGGTCGCCATCGGCAAGTACTGGATCGACCTGCACAGAAGCAGCGGGGAAGAGCAAGACTGTTTCGTGGATACCAGGCCTTTTCAGGTGCCTCTTGGTGCGCTTATCCCCGAGGGGTGGGCCAACCTCATCGCCGGCGCCAAAAACATCGGCGTCACCCGGCTGGCAGCCGGGGCCTGCCGCCTCCATCCCGTCGAGTGGGCGATCGGTGAGGCCGCCGGTTCTCTGGCCGCCGAGTGCCTGCGCCTCCAGCGCCCGCCGCATGAGCTGCACAACCGGCCCGGGGCGGTGCGCGCCCTGCAGCTGCGGATGGTCGAATCCGGCACCCCGCTCTTCTGGTTCACCGATGTGGGCCATGCCCATCCGGCCTTCGCGGCGGTGCAGTGGCTGGCGGTGAGCGGCATCATCGAACCGGATCAGCAGAACCTGCTTTTCTCTCCCGATGCTCCACTCGAACCGGAGACGGGCAGGAGATGGCTGGAGGGAGTCAGGTCCCGGTGGGGAAGCACCCCGGCCCCCGGCCTTCTCCGCACGCTGCCGCCGGCCGGCGGGGAGACGCCCTGGCATCCCCTGATGGAACTGGCGCAGAGAGCCGCCAACCCCCAAAAGACAACCCGGGCCGCCTTTGCCATTGATCTCTTTCAAACCCTGCAAGCTCTCTTGCACGTCCTACCGGAGGCAGACGCATGACCGCAACCCTGCAGCTCCTCGGCTTTCTCGCCGTCTTTGTCACCATGGCCCTGCTGATGTTCTTCCGCAAACTGCCGGCGCTGATCGCCCTGCCGGTCATGGCGGTGCTGGTGGCACTGCTGGGCGGAGTCTCCGGCCGCGATCTGCTCCACCATGTCGTCGGTGACGGGGCGGTCCGCCTCCATACCGCCTACACAGTGGCGATCTTCGGCGGCATGCTCAGTTTTCTGCTGCAGAAATCGGGCGTGGCGGAGCATCTGATCAAGAACGGCGCCGAACTCGCCGGCGACCGGCCCTGGAGCGTCGGTCTGATCATGCTCCTGCTCATCGCCATGCTCTTCACCACCCTCGGCGGTTTGGGCGCCATCATCATGGTGGCGACGATTGTACTGCCGATCATGGCTTCGGTCGGATTCAGCAGCCTCACCACCGCCGGCCTCTTCCTGATCGGCATCAACCTGGGCGGCATCCTCAACGCCGGCAACTGGGCCCTCTATATCGACGTCCTCAAACTGGACATCCCCACCATCCGCAGCTTTGCCCTGGTGCTCTTTGCCATCTGCCTGCTGATGGCCCTGGCTTTTCTCACCCTCGAACTGCGGCGCGAAGGCCAGAAACTGCCCCTGAAAAAGCTGGCCGGCTATGGCCTCCTGGCCGCCCTGGCCGCAGCCCTGCTCCTCTTCGGCTATCAGCACGCAGCGGGAGCGCCCGCCTTTCGCAGCGTTCTTCACGCCCTCGGCACCGGGCTCAAATATGCCCTGCTCCTGCTCGCGGGCCTGGTCGCCGTGCGCATTCTCTTCGATCTCGCGCGCAAGCTGACCGGCCGCGAACGCCACCTGAGCCGCATCGTCTGGTACGCCTATCTGACGCCGGTGGTGCCGCTCCTGCTGATCCTGATCTTCAAGATCTCCTTCGTCACCGCGTTCATCAGCGGACTTTTTTACGGCTTTGTCGTAACCTGGCGCAAGGGCAGCATTAACATGCTCAGCCAGGCGATCATCGAGGGCGGGGCCAGCGTCATGCCCGCGGTAGTGCTGATGATGGGCATCGGCATGCTCCTCAACGCCATTATCGGTCCGGGAAATGAATGGAGCGCACTCCATCAGGGTGCGGAGTGGCCGGTGCTCGCTTTTCTCAAGCCGGTGATGATCAGGATCATTCCCTCCTCGCCCTGGCTCTATCTTTTAGTCTTCACCGTGCTCGCTCCCCTCTCGCTCTACCGCGGCCCGCTCAATGTCTGGGGCATGGGCTACGGCATGGCGGCGATCATGCTCGCCTCGGGCGCTCTGCCGGCCGCGGCGATCATGGGCATGCTGATCTCGGTGGGGCAGATCCAGGGCATTTGCGACCCGACCAACACCCAGAATGTCTGGATCGCCAATGAACTTCATCTCGATGTCCAGCAGATCCTCTGGCGGACCCTGCCCTATGTCTGGGTCGTCTCGGCCCTGGGACTGGCGGCCAGCGCCCTGCTTTTCTTCTGACCAAGGTGGAATCCATGCAGCGCAGGATAAAGATCGGCATCGATGTCGGCGGCACCTTCACCCATGCGGTGGCGGTGAACGCCGCGAATTACGAGATCATCGCCAAAAGCTATCTACCCACCACCCACACGGCTGCGGAGGGGGTGGCCCGCGGCGTGGTCGAGGCCATGCACAAGCTGCTCGAAGAGGGAAAGATTCTGGCGGAGGAGGTGGCCCTGATCGCCCACAGCACCACCCAGGCGACCAACGCCCTGCTTGAGGGGGATGTCGCCAGGGTGGGGGTGATCGGGATGGCGAGCGGTCTCGAGAGCGGCCGCGCCCGGCGCGAAACCGATGTCGGCGACATCGAGCTGGCACCCGGCAAGTTCATCCACACCGTGCACCGGTTCCTCGACAGCAGCGCGCTGGAGGAGGAGAAAATCCGCGCCCTGATCGGTGAACTGGTGGCGGAGGGCGCCGAGGTGATCGTCGCCAGCGAGTCTTTCGGGGTCGACAATCCGCAAAATGAAGAACGGGTCGTCGCGGCCGCTGCCGCGATGGGCTTGCCGGCCAGCGCCGCCTCGATCATCTCGCAGCTTTACGGGCTGCGCATCCGCACCCGCACGGCGGTGATCAATGCGAGTATGCTGCCGAAAATGCTCGAAACGGCGAACAGAACCGAACAGAGCGTGCGCGCTTCGGGGATCACCGCTCCGCTGATGGTGATGCGCAGCGACGGCGGCATCATGGAGATCGACGAGATGCGGCGCCGGCCTATCCTGACCATGCTCTCCGGCCCCGCCGCCGGCGTGGCGGCGGCGCTGATGTACGCCCGCATCTCGGACGGGATCTTTGTCGAGGTCGGCGGCACCAGCTCGGACATCTCGGCCATCCGCAACGGCCGGCCCCTGGTGCGCAGCGCCATCGTCGGCGGCCACAAGCTCTACCTGCGCACCCTCGATGTGCGCACCGTCGGCATCGGCGGCGGCTCGATGCCGCGGATCAAACAGAACCGCATCGCCGATGTCGGCCCGCGCAGCGCCCACATCGCCGGCCTCAGGTACCCCTCTTTTGCGGAAATCCCCGCAGGAGCAGTTTTCGCGCAGAACCTGGTCCAGCCGCGGCCCGGCGACCCTGAGGACTATTTGCGCATCGAGATTGAAGGGGAGGAGGCCGCCTACACCCTCACCCCCACCGAGGCGGCCAACTATCTCGATCTCGTCCCGGACGTCGGCTACGGCCGCGGCAACCGGCCTGTCATCGACCGCATCTTCGCCTGGCTGAGCCGGGTATGGGAGGAGGAGGGGCAAAAAATCGCCACCCGGCTGCTCGACCTGGCTTCGGCCAAGGTCATCGTTGTGGTCGAACAGCTGATCAAGGAGTACAGGATGGAACGCTCCCTGGTGCAGCTGGTCGGCGGCGGCGGCGGTGCCACGGCCATCGTCCCCTATGCCGCCCGGACCCTGCAGCTGCCGCACCAGATCGCCGAAAACTGCGAGGTGATCTCCGCCATCGGCGCCGCCCTCGGCATCATCCGCGACAGCGTCGAGCGCACCATCATCCAGCCGACCGAGGAGGAGATCCTCAAGCTGCGCAGCCAGGCGATCGCTTCGGTGCAGCGCATGGGCGCCAGCCCCGATTCGATCGAGGTGACCATCGACATCGACCGCCAGAGCAAACGGGTGACCGCCACCGCCACCGGCGCTTCGGAGCTGCGCGCGCGCGACCTCGGTGTGCTGCCTCTGGAGCCGGAGGCCTTGCGCAAACTGGCCGCGCTGTCGTTCAAGACCGAAACGGAACAGGTCGACCCCGCCGGCGGGACCCCGCTCCTGAGCCTCTTCCTGCACCGGCAGCTCACGACGCGGCTGTGGGGTATCGTCCGCCGCGAAAAAAAGGCCCTGCGGGTGCTCGATCAGGAAGGCATCGTCCGCCTGCAGCTGGCCGATGCCGACTTTTGGCAGGGAACGATCGGCCAAACCCGGGCCTTCATCGACGAAGCCATGGAGAACCTCACGATCTATGGCGACGCCGGCGCCCTGCTGCCGGACCTCTTTATTCTCATCGGGCGCAGGATCATCGATATGACCGGGCTGGCCGAGAAAGAACAGATCCTCGCCCTGGCCCGGATCGAAACCGAAAAATATGACCGGGACGAGCCCATCGTCGTGCTCGCGGCCGGCCGTTAGCCCCTCTGAAAGGCACGGACACACCCATGATTCAGCCCCAAAATCCCATCCGCTTCGGCACCGACGGCTGGCGCGCCCTCATCGCCGAGGATTTCACCTTCGCGCATGTGCGCGTCATCGGCCAGGCGCTGGCGGACCATCTCCAGGCGGCGGGCACGGCGGGGCAGGGCGTGGCCATCGGTTACGACACCCGCTTTCTCTCGGAACATTTCGGGGCGGCCCTGGCCGGAGTCCTTGCGGCCAACGAAATCCCGGTCCTGCTGAGCGACTCCTGGTGCCCCACCCCCGTGCTCTCTTTTGCCGTGCGCGAACGCGGCCTCGCCGCCGGCGTCATGGTCACCGCCAGCCACAACCCCTGGAACTATAACGGCGTCAAATTCAAGGCATCCTGTGGCGGCCCCTTCATGGCCGACCAGACCCGCGCTGTCGCGTCACGCCTCTTCCGCACGCCCGTCCGCCAGGATGCGGCAATGAGCAAAAAAATGATCACGCCGGCCGATCTCTTCACCCCCTACGCCCTGCATGTGCGGCACTATTTCGACTGGGAGCGCATCGCCGCCGCCCCGCTGCGGCTGGTCTGCGACGCCATGCACGGGGCCGGCTGCGGCTTCCTGCGCCGTCTGCTGCCGCCGGAGTGGGCGGAAAGCCGGTTCATCGGCATCGGCCAGGATCCCCATCCCCTTTTCAAAAACAGACTGCCCGAGCCGATCCTCAGCAACCTCAGCGAACTGGCGGCGGCCGTGCCGGCCCACGGCGCCGATCTCGGCCTGGCCACCGACGGCGACGCCGACCGCTTCGGCCTCCTTGACCATCAGGGCCGCTTCGTCGAACTGCACGACCTGATGCCCCTCTTCTTCCGCCATCTGCTGGCGAGCCGCGGCTGGCCGGGCGATGTTGTGCGCACCACCTCCATGGCCGCGACAATCGACCGTATGGCGGCCGCGGCCGGACGGCGCGTGATCGAGGTCCCGGTCGGATTCAAACATGTGGCCGAACAGATGCTCGAGCGGGAGATCCTCATCGGCGGCGAGGAGAGCGGCGGATTCGGCTACGCCGGCCACATCCCCGAACGCGATGGCCTGTTCTCCTCCCTGATGGCCATCGAGCTGCTCGCCGCAACCGGGGTGCCGCTGGCTGAACTGGTCGCAGGCCTGCGCCGCGAGTTCGGCCCCTTCGCCTACGGCCGCATCGACCGCTATCATCCTCTCGCCGCCTTGCAGAAGAATATGAACGAGCTTGTGCAAAGCCCGCCCGGCCGCATCGGCGGCTTCAAGGTCGCCTCGGTCACCCGGATGGATGGCATCAAATTTTACTTCGACGAGAGCTCCTGGATGCTGCTGCGCGTCTCGGACACCGAACCCCTCGGCCGCATCTATGCCGGATCGGACCGGCAGGAAAAGGTTCAGCAGCTTTTGGGGCTCGGCGAGGCGCTGTTGACCCGATAGCCGCACCGGCGCGATCGCCCTTTACCATCTACCTCTTTCAGGAGTCCATTGTGCACAGATATGCCCATTTTTCCGACGACCGGCGCGAGATCATCATCACCCGGCCCGATACCCCGGCGCCCTGGGTCAACTATATCTCCAACGGCCGCTACACCGGCCTGATCTCCCACACCGCCGGCGGCTACAGCTTTTTCAAAAGCCCGCGCGACAGCCGCATCACCCGCTGGCGCTACAACAGCCTGCCCATCGACCGGCCCGGGCGCTACGTCGTCCTGCGCGACCGGGCGAACGGCCACTACTGGTCGCCCACCTGGCAGCCGATGATGCGCCCGCTCGCCGATTTCGAATGCCGCCACGGCCTTTACTACACCCGCATCTCTTCCCGCTGCGAAGGCATCGATGCCTCGATCCTCTATTTTGTCCCGGCCGATGACGACCTCGAGATCTGGCAGGTCACCCTGAAAAACAGTTCTTCCGCAAAGAGAGAACTCGATATCTTCGCCTATGACGAGCTCGCCCTCGGCCACGCCCTGGTCGATCTGATCAACCAGCCCAACGACCAGCATTTCAACGATGTCCATTTTGACCGCGAGCGCGAAATTCTCCTCGCCAGCAAGCGCTACTGGGTCACCTATGCCGGGGCGACGGTCAAGCAGGCCAACCAGGCCTGGGACCGCTATGTTTTCTTCGCCTCCTCCCTGCCGGTGACCGGCTGGGACGGCAGCAAGGACCGCTTCATCGGCCGCTGGCGCTCCGAGGCCGATCCGGTCGCGGTGGAAAACGGGTGCTGTTTCAACAGCGAGATCACCGCCGGTGACGCCATCGCCGCCCTGCAGTCTCGGCTCCTCCTTGAGCCCGGAGAGGAAAAGACTTTCACCCTGATGATGGGGGTGGTGGCGCGCGAAGATCACGCAGCGCAGGCGGCCGCGGTGGTGGAGAAATACCGCCATCCGGCTGCCGTGGAGGCGGCTTATCAGGCCCTGCGCACGGAGTGGCAGGAGTATCTCGGCCACGTGCAGGTTGAGACCCCGGATGACGACATGAACACCATGCTCAATGTCTGGAACCAGTACCAGACTTCGGTGACTTTCCGCTTTTCGCGCGACGCCTCTTATTATCACGGCGGCCTGCTTTTCGGCCGCGGCTACCGCGACTCCTGCCAGGATGTCCTCGGCCCGGTCATCCCGCGGCCGGATTGGGTCAGGACGCGCATCCTCGAAATGACCCGCTTCCAGTTTCGCGACGGCTCCACCTTTCACCTCTACTACCCTCTCACCGGCGGCGGCGAACGCACCGGCCACAGCGATACCCCCCTCTGGCTGCCCCTGGCGATCATGACCTGGCTGAAAGAGTCCGGGGATTTCTCTCTTCTCGAGGAGGTGACCCCGTTCCATGACGGGGGC
>JAKQKF010000449.1 GCA_029560815.1 bacterium | reverse complement strand
GCACTTGGCTTTCCCCGAGGTTTTTGCCTCTGCCGGCAGGTTCGATGCAGCGGAAGGTGATGTAACCGAGGGAGGCGGCAACGCAGGAGGGTTCGATGTCGTGCTCGGCAACCCGCCATGGGAGCGGATCAAGCTGCAGGAGAAGGAATGGTTCGCCGAGCGCCATCCCGGCATCGCCGGCGCAGCCAACGCGGCGCAGCGCCGCCGCATGATCGAGGCCCTGCAGCAGAGCGATCCGGCGCTCTACCGTGCCTTTGCCGAGGACCGGCGCAAGGCCGAAGGCGAGAGCATGCTGGTGCGCAACAGTGGCCGCTTCCCGCTCTGCGGCCGCGGCGACGTCAACACCTATACGGTCTTCACAGAGCTCAACCGCTCGCTGATCAATCCCGGCGGCCGGGTCGGCTGCATCGTCCCCTCAGGCATCGCCACCGACGACACCACCAAATACTTTTTCCAGGATCTCATCGCCCGCCGCAGCCTGGTCAGCCTCTACGATTTCGAGAACCGGGACGCTATTTTTATTGGCGTGCATCGCAGCTATAAATTCTGTCTGCTCACCCTCACCGGCGCGGGCCGGCCCAATCCAGCCGGGGCGGAATTCATCTTTTTCGCCCATCAGACCGCCGACCTCGGGGATGCGGAGCGGCGTTTCGTCCTCACCGCCGAGGACATCGCCCTGCTCAACCCCAACACCCGCACCTGTCCCATCTTCCGCAGCCGCCGCGACGCCGAGCTGACCCGCTATATCTATCGCCGCGTGCCGGTGCTGATCGATGATAGTGATGCGGAGAAGGGCAATCCCTGGGGCATTCGTTTTATGGCCATGTTTCATATGGCCAACGATTCACATCTCTTTCGCGAGCGCAAAGAGCTGGAGCGGGATGGATGGGCGCTGCAGGGTAATCTTTTCGTGCGCGGCCGGGAGCGCTGTCTGCCGCTCTACGAAGCCAAGATGATCCACCATTATGACCACCGCTGGGCCACCTACACCCCGGCGGGCGACACCCGCGATCTCACCCCGGCCGAAAAGCGCAACCCCGCCTATGCCCCCCTGCCGCGGTACTGGGTGGCGGAGCAGCATGTCGCCGAGGCCCTGGCCGGACGATGGGCGAAGGAGTGGCTGCTTTCGTATCGTTGGATTGCACGTTCAACAGACGAGCGGACTTCCATCTCAGCAGTTGCCCCGATATCTGCATATGGAAATAGCTCGCCCGTTATGTTATTTCAGCATAATTCTGCACATATTGTAGCTGCGTTAGATGCCTGTTTCGCAAGCCTAGTCTTCGATTTCGCAGCAAGGCAAAAAGTGGGTGGAGCAAATATGACTTTTGGCACCATGAACCAATTGCCCGTCCTCCCTCCAGAAACCTATTCTCTCCCCTGCCCCTGGGACGCCCCCGCCCCGGCCGGCGGCGCGCTCCTGGCTGACTGGCTGCTCCCGCGCGTCCTCGAACTCGTCTACACCACCCACGACCTCGCCCCCTTCGCCCGCGACTGCGGTTACGACGGTCCCCCCTTCCAATGGGACGAAGAGCGCCGTTTCCAGCTCCGCTGCGAGCTCGATGCCGCTTTCTTCCATCTCTACCTCGGCAGCGAACAGGAGTGGCGCGAGGCCGCCTTGCCGGAGCTGATCAGTTACTTCCCCGCCCCCCGCAATGCAGTGGACTATATCCTCGACACCTTCCCCATCGTCAAGCGCAAGGATGAGCAGGCTTTTAACGAGTATCGTACCAAACGTTTGATC
>JAKQKF010000440.1 GCA_029560815.1 bacterium | reverse complement strand
AGCCAGGGCCTGCACCTCCGCGCGCGAGCCATCCGTCGAGAGCCCGTCGACGACGAGGATCTCGATGCGATCGCCGGGATAGCTCTGGGCAAGGATGGAGTCAATGCAGCGTCCGATCGCCCCCGATTCGTTGAGCATCGGTATGACAATGGAGACCAGGGGAAATTTTGATTCCTGGATAGGCAAAACAGCGTCCTGTACTAACTTGGCAGTTTTCTGTAGTGATCGACCAGCCTGGCGGCCATGACCTCCCAGCTGTAGTGCTCAACGGCAGCCCTGTAGCCGTGATCGCCCAGCCGCCGGCGCAGGGCCCGATCCTCGATCAGGCGCAGCAGGGCTCTTTGCGCCTCTTCCTCATCCTCAAAGCCGACGAGGAGGCCACAGGCATGAGTCTCGACGATCTCCCGGACATCGCCGATCGGGGTAGCGACCACCGGAATGCCCTGCGCCATGGCCTCGAAGAGCTTGGTGGGGGTGTTCAGCCGGTACTGGCTTATATCCTCGTAGAGCAGCACCGCAATGTCAAGCCGGCGGTACCAGGGGTAGACCTGATCGAAGGGCACCGCCGGCATGAGATGAATCTCTGCCCGGTGGCGGCTCGCCTGGAGCAGCTGCTCCAGCTCACCGGCAAAGGAGGGATGCACCTTGCCGACCAGTAAAAGCTCCAGGTCGGGCCGCCCCTCGGCCAAATGGTCAAAGAGGCGAACGAGACGATCGATACCGGTCCCGCGCTGGAGATAACCGATCCAGCCCAGGGTCAAGCGCCCCTCCTCCTCACCCTCATGGGGTTGGAAGAAAGAGCGCGGCGGGCAATTCTTGATCTCGACCGGTGCCTTGCCCCGGCCGAGAAGGGCCTCCATCTTGCGGACCTGGATCAGGTTTGTGACCAGGACCAGTTCGGCGCGTCGGGCGAGAAAGGCCTCCATGCGCCGAAACACTCCGCGCAGCAGAGCGGGCAGTTGGGTGAAATACTCGCTCTCGTGCTCGTCATAGACGAGGGCCTTGCGCCGCAGGCGCGAGGCGATATACCCTGCCGGCAGGGTATCGAGATCATGGCAGTGAATGACCTCCAGCTCCTCCCGCAGCAGGCGGCTGACCAGGGCCAGGTTGAAGCGGATGAAACTCCACAGCAGGTGAACCCCGCCACCGTAACTGGCACGGATCTGAATACGCCGGATGTGGATTTTTTCCAACTGCTCTTCAACGGGAAACCGGCCGAGCCGGTCCCAGCAGAGCACCGTCACCGCATATCCGGCTTCGCTCAGGGAGCGCGCCTCCTTGAGCACGCGCACATCCGGTTCAAAGGGATTGGAGAGCAGCATCACGATCCGCCGGCCAGCGGTCATTTGCGCGCCCATAACCAGACCGTCTTGTTGACCGGCAGGTCGCAAACAAACTGCTCTGAGGGCGACGCTGCAATGGTGGTGAGGATCGCCCCATCCAGTTCGACGACAATGGCATGATCCCGCCACTCCTCCGGCTTTCGGACCACGACCGAAAGCGAACCAGCCTCCTCGCCGCGCAGGTTGGGAGCAGCCATGGTGATCTGGAGGATGCGCTCCTCTCGCGTCGTCAGCTGAGGTTCCGTGGCTTCGCGGGCGTAGAGATAGGTCGCCGCCTCGCCCTGGGTGGCCAGCCAGAACTGGTCCGCCCGGATCTTGACATAGTCGAGATGCACCCGATAGAGTGAGAGCGGAATAGTGGTATCCCCGCTCTCTTCCGCGGCGCTGACGGTATGAAAGTAGATCAGCACCCACCCACCTCTTTCCAGGGCCTCGTTGACCGGGGCTTCAAAGCGGCTCATGTCATAGGGAGGATAGACCCCAACCCCCTTGACGCGGGAGAGTTCCTCCTGCGTTAAAACTGCCGCATTGACCCCCGATCCGGCGCGCGCGCTGTGATGATACTGCAGGGCGACGGCCCGGGCCAAAGCAGAGGAGCTGCCCATGGGAAAGGTGAAACTTGGCACCTCCTTGAGACCCTTGATGTGGTTGAGCAGATCACTCTTGGCCAGGCTGAATTCACGATGCAAGGCGATCTCATCGAGGTCGCCCATGCGCAAATGCGACCAGCTGTGCGAGGCCAGCTCATGCCCCTTGTCGAAGAGCTTCTGCCAGGGTTCCCAATCCGTTATACCCTTGGTGTTGAGATTAAAGGTTCCGCGCATCCCTCTGGCTTCCAGCTCCGGGGCGGAGACCAGATAATGACTCGACCGGGTGGCATCATCGAAAGCGACCGAGTAGGCGGCTCGCTTGTCATCCTTCCAGGCGCAAACGCGCACGGAATCGCTGTATCCGGCAAAGGGAACCGCCAGATCCGCCTGATAGGTTACCTGGCTTTTGACCGGATTCTCTTCCTTGTCACAGCCAGCGGCCATCAGGCCTGACGCGACGATGAGGAGGGCACGGGCAAACGGTTTCATCATCTCCTTGATCATAAATGAGCAGTTACTGGCAGCAGCTTTCAGCTCTGGTAAAACGCGGTGATTTTTTCGGCGACGTACTGGATCTCCTCTTCCTTGAGCTGCTCGGACATCGGCAGCGAGAGGAGCTGGTCCGCGTAGCCCTCCGCCACGGGCATATCGCCATTTTTATAGCCCAGCCCGGCATAGGCTTTTTGCAGGTGGCAGGGGATGGGGTAATGAATATTGGTGTAGATCTGGTTTTCGCCCAGATACTTGATCACCTCGTCGCGGCGCGGCACACGCACGCAAAAGATATGGTAGACATGTTTGGCGCCCGGCATCTCCGCGGGGAGGACGAGCTGCGGAATATCCCTGAGGTATTTTCGGTAGAGCGCCGCATTGTGACGGCGTTTCTCCGTCCATGCCGGCAGATACTTCAGTTTGACATCGAGGATGGCTCCCTGCATGCCCTCGAGCCGGTAATTATGCCCGATCAGGTCATGGTGATACTTTTGGGCGGAGCCGTGATCGCGGAGCATCATGATCTTTTTATAGAGGGCTTCATCATCGGTGATGACAGCGCCTCCCTCGCCATAGGCGCCGAGGTTCTTGCCGGGATAAAAGCTGAAGCATCCGCAGAGGCCGAAGGTCCCCGTCGACTTGCCATTGAGAGTGGCGAGATGCGACTGGGCGCAGTCCTCGATGAGCACCAAATGATGTTTATCGGCGATCGCCTTGATCCGTTCGAGCTGGGCGGGCTGCCCATAGAGGTTGACTGCAATGATCGCCCGGGTGCGAGGAGTGATGGCCTGCTCGATTTTTTCGGGATCGATGTTGTAATACTCCGCTTCCTGATCGACAAAGACGGGTCTGGCGCCGTTCAGGCTGACCGCCTCCGGCGTGGCAAAAAAGGTATTGGCCGGCACGAGAACCTCATCCCCGGGGCCGATCTCAAGAGCCATCATCACGATGTGCAGCGCCGCCGTACCCGAGTTGACACCAACGCAGCATTTGGCCTGGTGGGCGGCGGCGAAATGCTCCTCGAAGGATTTGACGAAGGGACCCGCAGCGAAGGCGCTCCTGGCCAACACCTGCTGGATGGCGTCATCGATCTCCTCTTTGATCGAGAGATATTGCGCGTGCAAATCCAAAAAATTGACTTTCATCGCTCCTGCTCCTCTGTCCTGGGTGTAAGGGCAGGCCTGTCATCGCACCCTCAAGGGGTTGGTATGGCCGAAAACTGTCAGGTCCGCCTGCTGCGCTTTTTGAGTAATCCAGTTATTAAATTAGTAAATTTTTCTCTTTCTTCATACGTAAAAATTGTAAAGGCCCTCAGGAAGAGGACAAATATGACAACCGAAAGGAGGAGATAAAGCGGCAGATTCAGCTCCCGCATCAATCCCAGGGTCAGGAGGAAGGCCGCTGTCAGCAGCACGATGCGGGCATAGGGCAGCAGCCGGCTGATTTTCAGCTGCCAGCGGAGCACCATAAAGAGGAAGAGAAAGGCGGTCACCGTGCTGCCCAGCTTGGCGTAGCCGGCCCCGGCGATGCCCAGGGCGGGAATGAGCAAGAGATTGAGCAGCAGATTGACTGCGAAAGCCAGGGCCATCACCCCGGTGACCAGCTTCTGGCGCCGGGCCGAGATGAGAATATCGATGAAATAGAAATTGAGAAAGCTGAATCCAAGCGAAATCAGCAGAAGGCGGAACGCAGGAATACAGGCCGCATAGCCCGGCACATAGAGCGTACGGATGATCGGATCGGCGGCGAAAGCCAGCACCCCACTGGTGAAAAGACCGATGAGAAAAACATATTTGCTGCCGCGCCGGCAGAGGCGGTCAAACTCCTCCCTGCGTTCATGAAAGGATTTGGAGAGCAGCGGAAAAAGCGATATTGTCAGCGAGGTCGAGAGAAAGCTGAGGGGATAGACCAGCCGGGTGGCGGCTGCGTATTGCCCCACCTCGGCCTCATTCCTCATCCAGGAGAGCATCAGCACATCGATTTTAGTCGTCAGAATGGAAAAAAAGAGATAGAATGCGAGCGGCAAGGACTCGCGCAGCAGCTCGCGCAGGACCGGCCACTGCGGCTGCCAGGAGACCTGGTTGGTGCGCAGAAATCTGCCCACCAGCCAGAACGTCCCGGGCAGGTTGCAGAGGCCGTAGATCAGGGCCATGCCGGTCAGTCCGGCGTTGAAGAAATGGGCCGCCAGAAAAATGAGCAGGACAAAGAGGAGATTATCAAGGATATTGCAGAGAATGGGAAAGGCCATGCGCAGCTGCGCCTGGAAAATGCTTTCGAAGACAGTGCGGGTGGAAGAGAGCTTGGAGGAGACGATCAGGTTGACGAGGATGATCCAGACCACGACCATGGTCTCGCGCGGGTAGGCCATGAAGGGGAGGATGGCCAGGGCGCAAGCCAGTGCCAGCAGGGTGATCACCCCCTTGAGGAGGATGCCGTTGCCCAGCAGCCGGCTTTTTTCTGTCCTGCCCCCTGCCAGCTCGCGCACAAGGATCTGATTCAGACCGAAATTGGCGATGATATCGAAGGTGCCAACGTAGGTGATGGCAATGGAGAAGCGGCCAAAGGCGCTCTCACCCAGATAGTTGGCGAGGTAGACGAAGATGAAAAAATTGAAAACCAGGTTGATAACGCGCCCGGCGTAGATAAACAGGGAGTTGCTGACGACGCGGCTATCGGATACTTCCATGATCCGCTTCCACAGAGCTGCTGCGAATAACCTGCATCAGGGCGATGACCATGCCGAGGAAAAACCACAGCCGCCGGTTGTCATTGAGATCACCGCTGAACTGGGCGTTGACAAAATTGAATAGGGCGGCCATGCAAAAGGCCATGAAAAGAGAGCGCATCCGTTCGGTCATCTTCCGGCGCAGGGTCTGCAGGACATCGCCGAGGATGCTGGCCAGATACCACAACAGCACCACAACGCCCGCAATCCCCAGCTCGCAAAAAACCTCGATGAATATATTGTGGGGATAGAGGCGGACATCCTGTCCGTAAACCACCTGACTGAACCCCCCGCTGCCGACACCCATCAGGATGGAGGAGATGCGCGCAGTGGCCATATCCAGAGCGGCATTCCAGGCGAACAGGCGCGTATTTACAGTGAAGAAGGTATAGTTCCTGGTCCCTTCCTCCTGGGTAATGACGTCGGTATACCGGCTGGTCACCTGTTCGGGCAGCACAAGCAGGGCGATGACCACAAAAAGCAGACCAAGGGCGACCCACTGCATCAGCTTCCGCCCGGGGATCTTGCGGGCACGCAGGGCGAGAAGGAGTATCAGGGTGATGATGAAACTGAACATCGGGCCGCGTGAATTGGCTGCCAGCAGGGCCAGCAGCAGCACCCCCAGCGCCAGAATCACGGCACGACGATGCCACCTCTTGCCGATGCTGGGCAGATAGGTGATCAACAGCAGCGAAATGGCGCCGATCCAGTTGGCAAAACTGATCGGATTGATGCCAAGAAATGAGGCCCGGTAGGAAAAGATAATCGAACCGGAAAAGAGGCTCTTGACCAGGGAAAAGAGGGTGTAGACTGTCGCGGAAATGGCGAGGGTGCCCAGGATGACCATGATCCGCTTCGCCGCCGCTTCCTCGCGGACCAGAAGGATAGGGAAGAGGAAAAGGGCCCAGTTGAAAAGCAAAAAGCTGAAGGCCTTGGCGCTGCCGTATTTGAACGAGGGGGTGTAAGTGATGGAAAAAATCAGCAGTGCGGTGAAAAGAAAAAGCGGGAGCATGCTGGGGTGGATTTTAAACTCGAAGAGATAACCCCGGCGGAGCAGAAAGAAG
>JAKQKF010000437.1 GCA_029560815.1 bacterium | reverse complement strand
CGTACACGATGAATTTTGAACTGCGCGGCCGTCGGGACAATCCGGCCATGAATCGACAGATTGCGGCACTGCGGATGACACCTGAAGAAACCGTGGCGGTATTGGCGCGGAATCCGGACTATGCAAAAACGCTGCCGCAGTTTTGCGGCCGGTTTATCGGTCCACCCGGGGATCAGCTCTTCCGCTGCGGGGCCGGCAAGGGCATCTGCGTCGATGCCTATGGCAAAGCTCAGATGTGCATGGCACTGCGCCATCCCGGCTATGTATATGATCTGCATAATACGACCGGCGCGGAAGAGGCTGGTGTTTCGCCTTTGAAATTTGTACTCACACAAGTGTTTCCCGAGTGGCGGAAGCTGAAGGCGGTTAATCCGGAATACCTGCACCGCTGCGCACGCTGTTTCCTCCATGGACTCTGTGAACAGTGCCCCGGGCGTTCCTGGGCTGAGCATGGGACTCTGGATACGCCGGTGGAATATCTTTGCGAGATCGCCCATGCTGAGGCCCGCTTTGCCGGCCTCCTGCAGGAGGGCGAAAAGGGGTGGGAAGTAAAGAATTGGCGGCATCGCATTAACCGCCTCCTTGATGCAGCTCAGTCAACGCAACTTGCACCAGCATGAGGAGTATCATGACATCAGCCATTGACGGAAATACCATTTGCATTCCTTCCGAAGATATCGTCGCGCGCGAGATCGAGGGCGAGCTGATCATCATTCCCCTCGCCTCCGGCATCGGCGACATGGAGGATGAACTCTATACCCTGAACGAAACCGGCAAGGCGATCTGGAGCCGGCTTGACGGCAAGACCACGCTGGGGCAGATCGCCGCCGATCTGATGAACGAATTTGATGCTCCCGCCGCGGATATAGAGCGCGATGTGCTGGGGCTTCTCGACGAGCTGGTGCGGCGCAGGATCGTCGTAGTCCAATGACCATAGGTGAGCCGGGGAAAGCCCTGCCCAACAAAGAGTTCGCCGAACTGATGGCTGCAGTGCTGGAGAAGGGCAAGCCCTTCCGTTTTCAAGCCGCGGGAACCAGCATGTCTCCTTTCATCCGCTGCGAGGATATCATCACCCTGTCAGCGGTTCAGGGCGGCATCTATGCCGGGGATATCCTGGCCTTTCGCCAGCCGGAGAACGGCAGGCTGGCGGTTCATCGCGTGATTGCTGTCCGGCATGATAGCTTCCTGCTCAGGGGGGATAATGCCGGTAGCCCTGATGGCTGGGTGCCACACGATAGAATCATTGGCCGCGTCGGCCGTATCGAGCACCGGGGCCGGCCGGTCCGTATCGGACTGGGGTGGGAGCGCCTACCCATCGCCTGGCTCTCACGGCTCGGGCTGCTGCGCCCCCTGTCCATCACGGCGCGCCAGCTGCTGCGCCCGCTTTCCAGAAGGTTCTTTGCATGAAGCAGATTTCCAAAATTGAAATACAGGATTTCGCTCTTTGGAAAAAGCTCGAGGCCAAACGGACGCTTTACTCTTTTGACCTGGACCTGACCGCCCGCTGCAA
>JAKQKF010000402.1 GCA_029560815.1 bacterium | reverse complement strand
CAGCAGTGCGGTGTTGTTGCGCACCATGAAATTGATGTCCAGCTCTTCCAGCCGCTGCGGCGTCATCGCAACGCAGACCAGACCGCGGCCGTGTTTGGTCATGAAATTGACCGCTTCGGGCGTCACCTTTTCGGCGAGCATAATGAAATCGCCCTCGTTCTCGCGATCTTCGTCATCCACGACGATGATGATCTTGCCCTGCCGGAGATCCTCGACGGCCTCCGGGATCGTATTAAAGACAAATTGTTCCTTCATGTGCACTCATTACCTGCCTAATAGCCCCATTCGTGTAACATCTCACCCGTCAGCGGCTTTTTATCCGGACGGCCTTCCAGCAAACGCTGGACGTACTTGCCGATGATATCGGACTCTATATTGACCCGATCCCCCCGCTTTTTCTGCCCCAGCGTGGTCTGCCTGGCCGAATGGGGGATCAGGGCAACACTCACCGTATCGCCCTCAAGAGCGGCGATGGTCAGACTTACCCCGTCGATTGCGACCGAACCCTTCTCCACCATCAGCGGCAGCAGGGCATCGGGCACTTTTACCTGCAGCCAGTAGCCGGGATCCCGCGGCTGCAGGGCAATCACCTCACCGACGCCATCGACATGACCCTGGACAAAGTGGCCGCCGAAACGGCCTGTAGCCAGCAGAGCGCGCTCAAGATTGACATTCTCCCCGCTGTGCAGCGAACCGAGGGTGGAGCGCGCAAGGGTCTCACTCACCGCTTCGGCGGTGAAACCGGCCGCGCCACAGGCCACGACTGTGAGACAAACCCCGTTCACGGCGACGCTGTCGCCGGCCGCCAGACCCGCCGGGATCACTTCGGCGGCAATGACCAGGCGTTTGCCTCCGCCCGCGGGCTCGATGGCTTCAATCCGGCCCAGCTCTTCGATCAGTCCCGTGAACATGCGGCGCCTCAGCTTGAATAGCGGACCTTGCCCTGCACCAGAATATCGACGGGCAGGATGCGGACCTGCAATTTTTCGATCTCAATGGCGGAGTTGAGGGAGCGGATGCCCAGATCCCCGACCGCATCGATGCCGCTGCCGATGATCTTGGGGGCGATGAAAAGCGCCACCCGGTCGACCGCCCTGGTCTTGAGACAGGCGGTGGCAACCACGTTGCCTCCCTCGATCAGGACCGAGGTGCAGCCGATCTCGGCCAGCTTGCACCAGAGGGCGCCCTGGTCGACCCAGCCATGGTCATCCTCGGGCAGCACCAGCACGGCCGCGCCCTTTTCCTGAATGCGGCTGATCTTTTCCTTCGAAGCTCTCGGAGTAGTGATGATTGTGGTCCGGTGCGGCATTTCGTCGGCGATGATGCGCGCATCCAGGGGTACACGCAGGTTGCTGTCGAGCACCACCCGGCGGGGCGAGACCGCCTCGATCAGGCGCACAGTCAGCTGGGGGTCATCGGCCAGAACGGTATTGATCCCCACCAGCAGGGCGTCGTGCTGGGAGCGCAGCCGGTGGGCTTCGATGCGGCTCTCTTTCGATGAGATCCATTTGGAGTGGCCGGTGCTGGTGGCGATGCGGCCGTCCAGGGTCTGGGCGGCCTTGAGGGTTACCAGCGGGCGTTTGTGGAGCATAAAGTTGCAATAGCCGGCGTTGAGCTCGGCGGCTTCCTCCTCCAGGACGCCCGTGAGCACTTCCATACCCCGGGTGCGCAGCCAGTTAAAGCCCTTGCCATCGACCAGGGGGTTGGGGTCCTGCATGGCGGCGACGACCCGGACGATGCCGGCCTGGAAGATACGTTCGACGCAGGGGCCGGTGCGCCCCTGATGGCAGCAGGGTTCGAGGGTCACATAGAGGGTGGCCTGCTCGGCTTCATCGCCGGCCTGCTCGATGGCGTTGACCTCGGCATGAGGCCCGCCCAGTTTCTGATGCCAGCCTTCGCCGATGACGCGGCCATCCTTGACCAGCAGAGCGCCGACCATCGGATTGGGACTGACCAGGCCGCGTCCCTTTGCCGCCAGTTCAAGGGCGCGGGCCATATAGTGCTGATCAAAAGCGGTCGAGCCATCCTTCGCCACAGTATGCTCTCGTTTATTGGCCACCATGCAGTGTATCTCCGCCCGGCAGCGGCTCCGCCGGCCGCCGGAGAAAGACCCGGCCTCCGGGCATGAGCAGAACAGCCGCACGGGGAGACCTGAAAAGCAGAAAAATTTACGGATAAGTTGCCCCTAAAGCAAGCTATATTCCTCCCAAGGACTCAACAGCCGCCGCATGTGGATTATTCCCCGCAACTTCAATGGCTACTATAGCTTGACGTGCAGCACAAATTAGGTACAAAATATTGATGTTTTCACTTGACAATGGCCCGGCATTTTTCTAAATTGACGTTGCAGCAAGCAGCAACTTCGCTTCGCAACGAAGTCCATGCCCCCCTGACTCAAGCAACCGAACTGTGGGATCGGGGGCCTCTGCCAATTCTATAATCAACCCCAAACATTACCGGATTATGTAGAGCGCTCTCTCAGGCGTGTGGGGAATCTTTGTCTTTGTTCAAGAGGAGATGGTATGAAGGAGTACGGAAAGTCCGAGAAGACGGCGCTCATCGATGTGGAACCAACCCTCTTTCCCGAGAGCCCGGGAGAACGCGAAAAGTTAAGCATACCACGTTTCTTCACCGTGGCCGGTGTGCACCCTTACGACGCGCTGGTCTGGGAATCCAGAAGCGCATCCATCACCAACGACAAGGGTGAGATCATTTTCGAGCGTGAAAATATTGAAGCCCCTGATTTCTGGAGCCAGACCGCGCTCAATATCGTCGCCTCCAAGTATTTTCATACCCACAAGAATTCCGCCCAGCCCGAAACCAGCATCAAAGCCCTGATCGACCGGGTGGCCAAAACCATCACCCGCTGGGGCGAGGAGGCGGGATACTTCGCCTCCACCCAGGATGCACGGGTCTTTGAATGGGAACTCACCCACCTGCTGGTCAACCAGAAGGCCTCCTTCAACAGCCCGGTCTGGTTCAATATGGGCGTGGAAGATCATCCGCAGTGCTCCGCCTGTTTTATCAATTCGGTCGAAGACAAGATGGAGTCGATCCTCGATCTGGCCAAGACCGAGGGCATGCTCTTCAAATGGGGCTCGGGCACGGGCACCAATCTCTCTCCCCTGCGCTCCTCCAAGGAGAAACTCTCCACCGGTGGCAGTGCCTCCGGACCGGTCTCCTTCATGCGCGGCTACGATGCCTTCGCCGGCGTCATCAAGTCGGGCGGTAAAACCCGCCGCGCCGCCAAGATGGTCATCCTCAACGCCGACCATCCCGACGTGGTCGAATTCATCAACTGCAAGTCCAATGAGGAGAAAAAGGCCTGGGCCCTGATCGAGATGGGCTACGACGGCAGCTTCGGCGGCGAGGCCTACAGTTCGGTCTTTTTCCAGAACTCGAACAACAGCGTCCGGGTGACCGAAGAGTTCATGCAGGCGGTCAAGATGGACGGCCCCTGGCAGACCCGCGCCGTGACCGACGGCGAGGTCGTGGAGATCCATCGCGCGATCGATCTCTTTAAAATGATGACCGACGCCGCCCACATCTGCGGGGATCCGGGCATCCAGTTCCATACCACGATCAATGACTGGCACACCTGCCCCAATTCAGCGCCGATCAACGCCTCGAATCCCTGCAGCGAATACATGTTCATCGACAACTCATCGTGCAATCTCGCCTCCCTCAACCTGCTCAAATTCGTCAAGGAGAGCGGCGAGTTTGACGTCGAAGCCTTCCGCCGCGCCGTCAGCACCCTCATCATCGCCCAGGAGATCATCGTCGGCGGCGCCAGCTATCCGAACGAAGAGATCACGCGCAACAGCCATCTCTTCCGGCCGCTCGGCCTCGGCTACGCCAATCTCGGCGCCCTGCTGATGTACTATGGCATGCCCTACGACAGCGAAGAGGGACGCGCCCTGGCCGCCACCCTGACCGCCCTGATGACCGGCCAGGCCTATCTGAGCTCGGCCATCCTCTCCAGCGCCATGGGCCCGTTCGCCGAATTCGACAAAAACCGCGAACCGATGCTGCGGGTTATCCGCAAACACTGCGCCGCACTCGACGAGATCAACACCAACCTCGTCCCCGCCACGCTGACCGACGCCGCCAATGAAGTCTGGAACGACGCCCACGAGATGGGCGAACGCTGGGGCTTCCGCAACGCCCAGGTGACTGTGCTGGCGCCGACCGGCACCATCGGCTTTATGATGGACTGCGACACCACCGGCATCGAACCGGACATTGCCCTGATCAAATACAAACGGCTCGTCGGCGGCGGAAAACTCAAGCTGGTCAACCAGACCATCACCCCGGCCCTGCACCGGCTGGGCTACCCCGAACCCCAGGTCAAGGAGATCATCGCCTACCTGGAGCGCGAGGACACCATCGAGGGCGCCCCCTATCTGCTCACGGAGCATCTGCCGGTATTCGACTGCGCCTTTATGCCCCTCAACGGCAACCGCTTCATCCATCATATGGGCCATGTCCGGATGATGGCCGCCGTGCAGCCTTTCCTCTCGGGCGCGATCTCCAAAACCGTCAACATGCCCAACAACTGCAGCGTCAGCGATATTGCCGACGTCTATATGGAGGCCTGGAAGCTGGGGCTCAAATCGATCGCCATCTATCGTGACGGCTCCAAGCGCTCCCAGCCCGTAGTCACCAAGGCCGGCGAGGGCCAGAGCGGCACGGAGAACAACTCCTTCACTGGTCAGCGGCGCAGACTTCCCGACGAACGCCGTTCCTGCACGCACAAGTTCTCCATCGCCGGACATGAGGGCTACATCACTGTCGGCGAGTACAACGATGGCAAGCCGGGCGAGATTTTTGTCACCATGGCCAAGACCGGCTCCACGATCTCCGGCCTGGTCGACGCCTTTGCCACCTCGATCTCGATCAGCCTGCAGTACGGCGTCCCCCTCGAGGTGCTGGTGCGCAAATTCAGCTACACCCATTTCGAGCCCTACGGCTGGACCCCGAATCCCTCCATCCATTTTGCCAAGTCGATCGCCGACTATATCTTCCGCTGGCTGGAGCAGAAATACCTGGCCAGCAAGGTCTCCGACAACGAAAAACCGGACGTACTCAACGGCTTCAAGCAGGCCAATCTCACCCCGCAGCCGGGCGATCCGGAAAAGAGCTTTCACGATCAGAGCGACGCCCCGCCCTGCTACAACTGCGGCGCCATCATGGTCCGCAACGGGGCCTGCCACAAGTGCCTGGTCTGCGGCAGCACCGACGGCTGCTCATGACAGCCGCCGCCGCGCGATAAAAAAAATCCCGCTCTTCCGGAAGGAAGGGCGGGATTTTTCTTTACAGGGAGCCGGTTGGCGGAACGGCTTATTCCATCGCCGCCATTCCGCTGAGGGCCTCTTCCTCATCGCTGTAGCTGACCAGGACACTGCCGACCTGGGCGATCTGGATGAGGCTGTTGACCCGCTTCTGGGTGCCGAGCAGGGCGAAGCGGCGGTCGTTGGCGCGCGCCTGACGAAGTCCGAGCAAGAGCGCGCCAAGGCCGGAGGAATCGACGAATTTGACCTTGCTCAGATCGAGCAGGATGTGGTTGTTGGTTTCATCTCCGATCAGCAGCAGGAGCTGCGCCTTGAGGTCCGGCGCTATATGCGCGTTGAGGCGATCCTCCCGCAGCCGGAAAATATAGGTATCGTTTTTGGTATCAACCTTGAAATTCATGATCACAACCCTCCGTGGAGATCACTGCGTCCATAAACCCGTGAACCGGCAGCCCCCTGGTATGTCTTAATGTAATGGATTTCGGACAAAGGTTCAAGAGATAATTTTCAGGCCGGTTGATTGCGCTCGGCGAGCTTGGCGTATTTGGCGGTGACATAACTGGCCGAGAGCAGGCAGAGCATGAGGCCGGGGAGGCCGTCGAGGAATCCCCGCTTGAAAATATACATTTTGAGGAAGGCGTGCAGGGGCCGCATCAGGATGCTGAACATGCCGGCGCGCCTGCCGCGCCCGGCCAGCTCCTCGGCTGCGAGGGTGGTGTAGCGATTGAATTTCCAGAAGTAGTGCTCGATCGAATCGTCGGTATAGTGGTCGAGATCGCCGCGCAGACGTCCCCTTTCGCCGTCGAGGAGCAGAGTCTCGTGCACCTCGCGATCGTCGAACCGGCCCCGTTCGCGGCGGAAGAGGCGCAGGACGTAGCCGGGATACCAGCCGCAGTGTTTGATCCAGCGGCCGAGGAAATAGGCCTTGCGCGGCATCTCAAACCCCGCCGCAGCGGGAGCGGCGGCGATGGTGCGGCGGATCTCCTCCGCCAGCTCCGGCGTCACCCGCTCATCGGCATCGAGCCAGAGCACCCACTCCCCCCGGGCCTGCGCAAGGGCAAAGTTCTTCTGGCCGCTGTAGCCCCGGAATTTTTCGATAAATACCCGGGCGGTGAAACGGCGCGCGATGGCCACGGTCTCGTCCTTGCTCTCGGCATCAACGACGATGATTTCATCCGCCCAGGCCACACTCTCGAGGCAGGCGGCGATGTGGCGCTCTTCATTCAGGGTGATGACGATGACCGAGAGCGTGCTCATGGCCGCACCCTCCCCTGCGGTCCGCCCGGGGCCGGGAGATGATTCTGCAGATGCCAGATCTTCATGCGCAGGAGCATCAGCTGCAGGGCGGCCGCCCAGGCCTGGCGGAAACCGGAGAATCCCCGCCAGATCAGCCCTTTGAGCAGCCAGATGCGGAGAAAGCGCCCCAGCGGCGGGAAGAGCAGGCCGGCCCACCCCACCCTTTTTCCGCCGGCGAGCTCGATCGCCTGCCGGGAGGTGCGCTCATTCATCAAAGCGAGCAGTTCATGCAGCGAAGGGATGGATCCCCCCTCCGCATGCATCATTCTCTTCACCGGCGGTTTCATTTCGCCTCCCCCTTGCGGCCCGGCAGCGAGGCCAGCGCCCGCTCCACCCCGGTGAACACCGCCTCGACGGTCAGACCGTTCATGCAGCTGATATGGTCGCAGGCGGTGCGGTTGCAGCCCAGGCAGTCAAGGCCGCTGTTGGTGATGATCTGGTGGTTGGAGCCAAAGGGCCCCTGCAGGCGGGGATTGGTGGGACCGAAAAGGGCAACGCAGGGGGTGCCCATGGCGGCGGCGATGTGCATGGGTCCTGAATCGGTGCTGACGAGGAGGTCGACGCGGCCGAGGAGGGCGGCGAGCTCCTTGAGGTTGGTTTCGGGGATGAGCGTGACGGGGACGGCGGCCATGGCCGCCAGCTGCTGCGCCTGGGGCAGCTCACCCGGTCCCCAGACAACAAGAATGCGCGCTTGATAGCGGCCGGCCAGGCGGTCCGCCAGCCCGGCGAACCGCTCCAGAGGCCAGCGCTTCGCCGGCCAGCCGCCGGAAAAATTGAGCGCCACCACCCGCTTTCCCTCCAGCTCCGCTTCGCGCCAGAAAGCCTGCGCCCGCTCCTCAGCGGCCCCGCTTCCAGCCAGCGAGAGGCGGCGCGAGACCACGGGGATGCCGAGATGGGCGAGAGCGTCAAGATGCCACTCCGCCTCATGCACCTGGTCAGCGCGGGAGGGGACGACGATGTTGTAGGCCCGGCGGCGCATGCGGTAATCATAGCCCACCCGCCAGGCGGCCCCGCTCCAGCGCGTGATCAGGGCGCTGCGGGGATTGCCGAAAAAATCGAAGACCAGGTCGTATTTGCGGCTGCGGATCCGCTTCAGGAAGGCAAGGTTGGCCCGGAGCTGGTCGCGCAGCGTCATCCTGGCGATAGCCGTGCGTTCGAGGATCATGATCGAATCGAGCTGCGCATGGCCGGAAACCACATCCCGCGCGGCCGCTTCGGTGAGAAAGTCGATGGCGGCATCAGGAAAGGCCCGGCGCAAATTGTCGATGACGATGGTGGAAAGCACCACATCGCCGATCGCCCTCAGCTTGATGATCAATATGCTGCGCACCCGGCCGGGATCGAACAAACCCTCCGCAGCCCCGGGCCTCTGCATGTGTTTCGTAACGCGCTCCTTCCGGATTTCATCAGCGTCAGCGGGCGCCGGTGACGAAAAAGCCCGGAGGATCTCACTCCGGGCTCATGAGGCGGTGCGGCAGGCGCCGCACCGCCAGGATCTTGAATCGTGCCGGATTCCTCCGGGCTCAGACCGCCCGGCGGCAAATGCCGGCACGCATTAAAACCTCAGACTGCATATGGAGGTTTAAAAAGAGGTCATTCCCAGTCATCATCGCCTTCCCACTCCGGGGTGCCGTCGAGCCAATCCTCTTCATCCTCTTCATCCCACTCCTCGTCATCCTCCCAGTCTTCGTCATCATCATCCCAGAACTCGTCATCCCACTCCTCGTCGTCCTCGGCCTCCACTTCAACCTCTTCTTCGGCGATTTCCTCGAGCTCCTCTTCAGGGGGATCTTCGGCGAGTTCATCTTCCTCTTCTTCGTCTTCGGGAGGGGCCTCTTCGTTCAACTCGTCGTCATCAATAAATTTTTTTGCAGCCATTTTTACCTCAGTCTTAATACTCGATATCTGGTTAAAATCGCCCAAAAATATGGAATGGAAACTAAAAATGCAATCTATTTTTTAGGTAAATTGGCCGGCGCCGTGGTTCAGGCCTGTAAGTGCTATCAATTTATTTATAATGCCTTTATATCCCACTGCGTACCGGCAGCATCCGGCGCGCGGGGCCGAGGAATTGGTCAAGCGTGACTGAAGCGCAGAGATGGTCTTCCGCGCGTACAGCAGCAAACTCCTCCCCCCAGGGTTTCCAGAGGGCGGGATCGGTGGGACCGAAGACCGCCACCAGGGGTGTGCCGACGGCGGCGCCCACATGCATGACCCCGGTATCGTTGCAGAGCAGGAGATCGGCCTCGGCGAGCAGCGCCGCCATGCTGCGGATCTCCGCGTGAAGGGAGTGGAGAGGCGGCCGCTCGAGGCCGGCCACGAGCTGCTCCCCCAGCGGTCCCTCTTTCCCGCCCCAGGTCACGTAAATCTGCGCGCCGAATTCGGCCGCCAGCGCGTTGGCGGCGGCCGCAAAACGCTCCGCCGGCCAGCGGTTGCCGGTTTTGCCGGCGCCGGGATGCACCGCGATCAAGGGCTTGCCCTCCTCGCGGCCGAGCCGGAGCAGATGCGCCCTGGCCCAGGCGCTCTCCTCGGGCCTGATGCGGATGTGCTCGCGCAGATCCCCACCCTCGATGCCGAGCGGCCGGAGAATATCCAGGTTGCGCTGGCTTTGATGCCGCTCCCCTGCCAGGAAAGGGGCGTTGATATGATAGAAAAAATTGCGCGTCGTGCCCCGGAAGAGGCGGTGCTCCGAACCGACAATATGGCCGCGGGTGGAGAGGCGCGCGATCAGATCACTGGTGAGCGAATGGCTGACCGTGTTAAGAACAACCGCGAGATCCGCTTTATTTCGCATCAGCCGCGCCACCTCGCGCAGACGCGCCCAGGACCACTCGCCCCCGTGTTCGTAGACCGGAACGACCTCGTCGATATATTCGTTATATTCAGCCACCCGGGCGGTATAGCTCCGCGTCACCGCGGTGATGCGGGCCCGGGGATAACGAGCGCGCAGCGCCTTGAAGACCGGTGTGGAGAGGAGAAAATCACC
>JAKQKF010000315.1 GCA_029560815.1 bacterium | reverse complement strand
CGCAAGCACAAGGTGCTGGTCATCATCACCGACGGGGAGGACCATGAAGGGGATGTCATGAAGTACGCCGAGGAGGCGGAACGCCAGGGGGTGATCATCTACACCGTCGGCATCGGCTCCCCCAAGGGCGATCCCATCCCGATGATGACCGACTACGGGGTTACGGCGGGATTCAAAAAGGACCGCGACGGCCAGGTGGTGATCACCAAACTGGACGAGGTGACCCTGGAAAAGATCGCCCTGCAGACCAATGGCAAGTATTTTCGCGCCACCAGCGGCGAAGAAGAGCTGCGCAAGATCTATGACGATATCGACAAGCTGGAAAAGAAGGAACTGGGCTCGATGCGCTTTTCCCAGTTCGAGGACCGTTTTCAATATTTGCTGATCATCGCCATCGCGCTGCTCGTCGCGGAGCTCTTTGTTCCGGAGCGGCGGCAGCGGCGCGATTTCTGGCTGAAACGTCTTTTCAAGTGGTGAGCCGTATGAAACCGATAGCATTCATCCTGCTGGCCGGCGTTGTTCTTGCGGTGGGAGGGGCCCAGGCCCAGCCCGGCCGCGGCAAGATCGTCCAGGGCAACAAGCTCTACACCGAGGAGCGTTATGACGACGCCCTGATAAAATACCGCGATGCCCAGACGCAGGCGCCCGAAACCGCCGAAGCCCCCTTCAACATCGGCGCCGCCGAATACAAAAAAAACAAGTACGAGGAGGCCCTCAAAGAGACCCAGGCCGCGCTCAAGAGCGACGACCGCTTCATCCAGGCCAAAAGCTATTACAACATGGGCAACGCCCTCTTCCGCCTCAACAAGCTGCCCGAGGCGATCCAGGCCTATACCCAGTCGCTCAAGCTCGATCCGACCGACGAGGACGCCAAGTACAATCTCGAATTCGCCCGCAAAAAGCTGAAGGATGAGGCGCAAAAACAGCAGCAGAATCCCCAGCAGCAGCAACAGCAGCAGCAGCAGCAGCAAGAACAACAGCAGCAACAGCAGGAACAGGAGCAGCAGCAGGAACAGCAGCAACAACAGGAACAACAGCAGCAGGAAGAGCAGCAGGAGCAGCAGGAACAACAGGCGCAGCCCAAACCGGATGAGATCTCCCGGGAGGATGCCGCCCGGATCCTGGATGCCTTGAAGCAGGATGAGCGTAATCAGAAGGATACCCGCAAGATGAAAGCTCCGGGCCGGATAACGGTGGTGAAGGATTGGTGATCCCCGGACGGACCTTCTGCAAAGAGAGAAGAATCGCATGATGGCAAGAAAATATTTTCTGACCTTGATCCTGTGGGCCGCTGCTACAGCCGCCCAGCCTCTCTCGATCACCTCCTCGGTGGACCGGACCAGCCTGGCGCTTAGCCAGCAGCTGGTCCTGACTGTCGAACTCTCCGGCGAGGGGGCCAATGCCGTCGGCCGCATCGATCTGCCCGATGTCAGCGAATTTCTGGCCATGATCGGCTCCGGCGGCACCTCGCAGAACATCCAGATCATCAACGGCAAGATGTCGGCCCAGAAAAGCTTCACCTACTTCTATCAAACGATCAAGGAGGGCAGCTTTTCCATTCCGCCGGTCAGCGTGACGCACAAGGGGCAAACCGTCAGCAGCAAGCCGATCACTCTCACCATCAGCAAGGCGGCCGCGCCGCCGGCGGGGAGCGGCGGGAGTGCGCAGGGTGTGACCGGCCAGGGCCAGGCCCAGACCCTGCCCGCGAGCGAGGCTTCGGACGAGGATCTTTTCATCCGCGCCCTGGTCAACAAGCGTCAGGTCTACCAGAACGAACCGGTGATCGTCACCTTTCGCATCTATACCCGGGTCAATGTTTCGGGGTACGCCCTGACCAAACTCCCCGAGACCGCCGGTTTCTGGAGCGAGGATATCCCGCTGCCCCAGCAGCCCCAGACCCGCAATGAGGTGATCAACGGCCGCAAATATGTGGTGGCGGACCTCAAGAAAATGGCGATGTTTCCGACTTCGCCGGGCAGGGTGGAGATCGGCAGCCTCGGGGTGGACTGCGATGTCAGGGTGCAGGCGCGGCGGCGCAGCAACGACATCTTTGACAGCTTTTTCGATGATCCCTTTTTCGGCCGCACCGTGCGCAGGACGGTGCAGAGTCGCCCGGTCTCCATCGAGGTGCTTCCCTTCCCCGAGGCGGGCAAG
>JAKQKF010000258.1 GCA_029560815.1 bacterium | reverse complement strand
CGGCGATAAGCGTCATAGGCGAAACGCTCGTTGCCGGTCTTTTTGATCAACCCCTTGATGGTCTTGCTGGTCAGACCGACATTGAGGACGGTCTCCATCATGCCCGGCATGGAGCTGCGGGCGCCGGAGCGGACCGAAAGGAGAAGGGGGTTCTCGACATCGCCGAAGCGGGCGCTCATGATCTTTTCAACATTTGCCAGCGCGGCATCGACATCCTTCACCAGTTCGGGCGGATTCTTCTTGCCATTGGCATAGTAATAGGTGCACATCTCGGTGGTGATGGTAAAGCCGGCGGGAACCGGGATGCCGAGATTGGCCATCTCAGCCAGGTTGGCACCCTTGCCGCCCAGCAGTTCCTTCATCTTCGCCGTTCCCTCGGCCTTGCCGCCGCCGAAGGAATAGACATATTTGGTTTTGGACATTCAAGCCTCCTGAAGTACCATGGTGATTGGTTGGGTTATTTTTTGGTGTTGCCTAAAAGCCTGTTGTACTCTTCCGGATTCCGCAGCACGGCGATGCCCCTGGTCACGCAGGAATCGGCGGCAAACAGGGTCCGGTAATAGTGGTCGCGGCCGAAAAGTTTGCCGGCGATCTCGGTCTTCAGGGCCAGCCTGAGATCCTCCTTCGCCGTGAGGCGGTCCCGCTCCTTCACCGCCTCAAACTCCGCCTTGACGGCCTCGAGGTGCTTCGCGATTTGGGGCAGATAGCCCTTCGTCCGGGCGCTTTTTTCGAGCTTTTCCAGATCGGCATAGCCCTCCGGCTTGTAATCGAATTTCTTCTGCTGCACAAAAACGTTAAACTCCTCGAGCAAGGCGTCATCGACCTCAAAGTCGCTCTGCAGCTCCGGATGAGCCGCGGCGTAATCGAGGCTGAAATTGAAGAACATCGAGCGCCGCAGCAGTTCCAGCTCATACCGGCTCATCGGCTCCTGGCTGATCTCAATATCAGGTTTCAATCCGCCGCCCCCGAGCACCGTGCGCTGGTTGCGGGTGAGATAAGTTTTAGCCGGAGGCTCCGGTTTCTTCTCCAGCGGGGCCGCGCCGGAAGCATCAGGGCCGCCCTCCTCCTCACCCTCCACCGGCTCGTCCAGCATCTCCTCCTCTTCCACGCTTTCGTCCGTGGTGCCGTTCAGATAGACCGACTGCGGGCCGTAATTAAAGACCTCCGGTTTCTGGATGTTGCGGCCGCTCGGAGTGAAATACTGCATGGTCGTGATCTTGAGCTGGGTGTCGCCCTGGCGGTCGAGCGGAATGACCGTCTGCACCAGCCCCTTGCCGAAAGTGGGGCTGCCGATCAGCACGCCGCGGTCGAGGTCCTGAATGGCGCCGGCGACGATCTCTGCGGAAGAGGCACTGTAGCCGTCGACGAGAACCACGAGGGGCAGGCTGCCCAGGATCGGCTCCTTGCGCGCGCGGTGCTCCTGGCGGCGGTATTCCCCGCGGCCTTCGGTGAAGACGATCATGTCGCCGCGGGCGATAAAATTCTCGGACACGGTGACGGCCGCCTCGAGCAATCCGCCCGGATTGCTGCGCAGGTCGAGGATCAACCCCTCCAGCCCCTGATCCTTCAGTCTCTGCACCTCGTCGCGAATCTGATCGCCCGCACTGCGGTTAAAGCTGCTCAGTTTGATCAGCCCGATCCCCGGCGCGACCAGGCCGCTGTACTGGATGTCGGTCACCTTGATCTCGTCGCGGATAAGGGTGAAGCTGAGGGGCTGTTCCTCGCCGACGCGGCGGATCTTGACCACCACTTCGCTCCCCTTCTCGGTGCCGCGCAGGCTGTGAGCCGTCTCCGAAAGCTTCATCCCCCGGGTGCTCTTGCCGTCGATCTCGATGATCTGGTCCCCCTCACGGATGCCCGCGCGCGCGGCGGGGCTCTCCGGAAAGGGCTGCTCACCGACCGTCGCCCAGCCGTTGCGGATCTGGATGCGCATCCCCACGCCGAAATACTTGCCGCGGGTGATGATCTCGAGCTCATCCTTGCCATCCTCTTCGAGAAAGACGGTGTAGGGATCAAGGCGGTCGAGCATGCCGTTGATGCCGGCGCGGATGAATTTCTCGGGGTCGATCTCCTGGATGTAGCGGTCGTTGATCTCCTGGTAGATCTGGCCGAAAAGCCGGATATTTTTCATCGCCTGGTAATAGGGATCCTGCTTCGCCTCTGCGGCGGCATCAGCGACCTGGGCGCTGAGGGGAAAAACGGGCAGCAGCGCCAGCAATACCCAAAGCAGAAGACGACTTGGTTTCATGCATTCTCCTCTCCAGGGCGGTTCAAATGCCGCTGGAATCTGTTAATGAATAAATGCCAGATATGGCTCTGGATCTGCTCTATCGGGCGGTTTCCCGGAATGAGATAGACCCGTTCGGGCGCAGCGGCGGCCAGCTGCAGATAGCCCTGGTGCACCCGGTCCTGAAAATCGAGCCCCGCGGCTTCCATGCGGTCCGCCGCTGAGGCGCGCGCGGAAAGGCGGCGGCGGACCACCTCCATCTCGACATCGATGAGAAAGGTGACATCGGGCACCAGGCCGCACGAACCGATCCGGTTGGCCTGCCGCACCAGCTCGAGATCCAGCTGCCGCCCGTAGCCCTGATAGGCGGTGGTCGAATCGTAGTAGCGGTCGCAGACCACCATCCTGCCCTCCGCCAGGGCCGGAATGATCTGCTGCCCGGTCATCTGCGCCCGCGCCGCTTCATAGAGCAGCAGTTCGCTCCAGGGCGACATCTCGGCGAGCGCGCGGTCGAGTAAAAGCGCGCGGATGCGCTCCGAAATGGCATTGGCGCCCGGATCGCGCAGGGCGAGCAGGGGCACCCCCTCCTGTTCAAGGCGCCCGGCGAAAAGGGCCGCCTGGGTTGATTTGCCGGAACCGTCCACCCCCTCGAAGGTAATCAGCAATCCCGCGCCTGTCTGCGGATTCACGCCGCCTCCCTGCGCCAGCTGCCGGTGGCGAAGCGGATATAGTTGAGCCCGAAACGGATGGTCTCATCGAGACACTGGATGCCCCATACACCGAACAGACCCCAGCCCAGAACAAAGGCGGAGATCCAGTTAAAGCTGATCTCAAAGATAGCGACAAAGACGACGGTGAGCCACATCAGCCAGCTGAGGTCGCCGACGCCGCGCAGGTTGCCCGAGATGACATTGTTGAGCGCTTTGGGGATCTGCGCCGCCGCGAAAAAGATGATCGCCAGCCGGCCCAGTTCCATCACCGCCGGATCGGTTGTAAAGATGCTGATCAGCGTCCGCGAGAAGAGGATCATCACCGCGACGATGATCACAACAAAAACCCCCATCACCCGGTGCGCAGTGCGCGCCATGCGGTAGGCGAGGGTGCTGTCCTCGGCGCCCAGATTCTTGCCCATCGTGGCCATCGCCGCCAGACTGAAACCCATGTAGACCATCGAGAGCACCGACTGGATGCGCACAAAGAGGGTCTGCGTGGAGAGTACGACGACCCCGATCTTGGCGGTATAGCCGGTCACCACCAGCTGCCCCAGAGCCCAGGTCAGCTGCTCCACAGTGGTCGGCCAGCCCGATTTAAAGAGCAGCTTGAAGCTTTGCCAGTTGGGTTTGGCCAGCTCGCGGAACGAGAGAAAGATCGAGACCTTGTGGCGGCGCAGCAGATAAAAGGTGACGAAAAAACCGATGCTGTGGGCGATGCCCACAGCGAGAGCGGCGCCCTGCACCTCCAGCCGCGGCAGGCCGAACCAGCCGAAGATCAGGGTCGGGCAGAGGGCCAGATTGACGCTGTTGATCAGAACATTGACCATCATCGAATGGCGCGTATCGCCGGTGGAACGGATGATCCCCACGGCGATGAAATTGGTGATGAGCAGCGGAGCGAAGAGGGCCAGGGTGCGCAGATAGGTCACTCCTGCATTCTGGGCCAGAGCCCCTTCTCCCTCCTCGATCAGTTTGAAAATGTGGATCGCCCCGGAATACCAGATCAGGGCGAAGAGGAAGGACATGACGATGCCGATCATCATCGCCTGGCCGAAGATATGATTAGCCTGCCAGAAATCGCGCGCGCCCAGGTGGCGGTTCATGATGATGCTGGCGCCCATGATGAAGGTCAGCAGCAGGGAGAGAAAGACCACGATGATCTGGATCGCCATACCGACCCCGGCAAAGGCTTCCGCGCTCAGGCGGCCGATGAAGATCGCTTCAACCGTCCACATCAGAGTCTGGGAGGAAAGATCGATCACCGCCGGCAGGGAGGTCTTGAGAAAAGTCGCTATGGGGGTCGTATTCTTCAAACGCGCTTGTCTACCTTTAATAGGGCCAGCACCGCCCCGGAGGCCCGGCATCCGCTCCCCGCTTCACAGCGGGGAGCGGCCGGTTCCGGATCAACGGAGGATGTCAGTCGTAGTATTCCAATCCCAGATGCGTGATCAGCTCTTCACCGCGCAGATGGCGCAGGGTGTTCTTGAGCTTCATCAGCTGAATAAAGACATCATGCTCCGGATAGAGACCGGGCGCGGTCATGGGACTCTTGAAAAAGAACGAGAGCCACTCCTGGATCCCCTTCATATGCGAGCGCTGGGCCAGATCGAGCAGGAGGGCCAGATCAAGAGCGATCGGCGCGGCCAGAATGCTGTCGCGGCAGAGGAAATTGACCTTGATCTGCATGGGATAGCCGAGCCAGCCGAAGATATCGATGTTGTCCCAGCTCTCCTTGTTGTCACCGCGCGGGGGGTAATAGTTGATGCGCACCTTGTGATAGACGTTGGCATAGAGATCCGGATTGAACTCGGGCTGGAAAATGGTATCCAGGACGGAGAGCTTGGAGACCTCCTTGCTCTTGAAGGATTCGGGATCGTCGAGCACCTCGCCGTCGCGGTTGCCAAGGATGTTGGTGGAGAACCAGCCGGAGACACCGAGCTGCTTGGCCTTGAGACCGGGGGCGATCAGGGTCTTCATGAAGGTCTGGCCGGACTTGAAGTCCTTGCCGCAGATGGCCACGTTGTGACGCTTGGCCAGATCGGTCATGGCAGGGATGTCGATGGTGATGTTGGGGGCGCCGTTGGCAAAGGGGATTCCCGAGGTGATGGCCGCATAGGCGTAGATCATGCTCGGCGGAATCGCGATATGATCCTCGCGCATCGCCTTTTCCAGGGCCTCCACCGAATCGTAGACCGGATCGTGTTCCTGATAAATCTCGGTGCTGGCGCACCAGACCACCACGACGCGGGAGAGATTATGCTCTTTCTTGAAATCAGCGATATCCTGCTTGAGCTGGTCGGCCAGATCCATCTTGTTCTTGCCGCTCTTGACGTGGGTGCCATGCAGGCGTTTGACATAATAGTCGTTAAAGACCGCCTTCATCGGCTTGATCGCCTGCAGCTCTGGACGGATCTTTTCGATGTCTTCGGTAGTGAGGACGCCGGCCGAAAGCGCCGCATCGTAGGCGCTGTCGGCGAAAATATCCCAGGCGGCGAAAACGATATCATTCAGATCGGCGAGGGGGACAAAATCCTTGATCTTCGGGAAGCGGTTGTCCGTGCGCTTGCCAAGGCGGATGGTGCTCATCTGGGTGAGCGAACCGATCGGCTTGGCCAGTCCCTTGCGCACCAGTTCCACTCCGGCTATGACCGTGGTCGCTACCGCGCCCAGACCGACGAGCATAACACCGAGTTTCCCCTCAGCTTTCTCTATCGTAACTCCTTTTTCCATGACCTTGTCACTCCTTCATCTTGTTGGTTTGCCTATTCATGCGGAATATCGGGAGGCAGATTATTCCATTTGGCGGCCTTTTCCGATCTCCAGATATGAACAAGCCTTTGCAAAGCCGTGAGATTGGCAAAAAAAGCGATCACGATCAAAGCCACAATCAGCCAGCTGTCATTGAGCAGTGCTCCCAGGCTGATGAGGACGAGACGTTCCGGGCGCTGCAGAAAGCCGACCCTGCACTCAAAGTCAAGCCCCTCGGCGCGTGCACGAACATAGCTGACCATCAGAGACCCGGCCATGGCGAGAAAGACCACCATGCTGATGATGTGGGCATGCTCACTCCCCTCGCCGATCTTGTGGACAAAATAGTAAGCGATGCCGAAAAAGACGGCGATCTCGGCGTAGCGGTCCAGGACCGAATCGTAAAGCGCCCCGAAACGGGTGACACGATTGGAGGCCCGGGCCACCGCCCCGTCAACCATGTCCAGCAGCCCGCCCAGCAGGAGCAAAAAGGCGCCCCAGCGCAGCGAGCCGCGTGAAAAGGCGACGGCCGAGAGGATGATAATAAAAAAGGAGAGGGTTGTGAACCAGTTGGGATTGAGATGCAGGCGCACCAGCCGGGCGATGAGCGGCTGGAGTATCCGCTTGAAGCCGTTCTTGACTGCGGGAGGAATCAGTTCTATTTTCATGGTCTGTTATTCACTCGCTTCCTTTGCGTTGCGTGAGCGCCCCGCTACGATGAGGACGAACTCACCCTTTTTGACCATCTGCTCCGCGCCGGCGATCAGCTCGGAGAGCGTGCCGCGTCTGATCTCCTCAAATTTCTTGCTGATCTCCCGGGCGATGGCCGCGGGACGGTCGCCAAGGTGGTCAAAGAGTTCACGGAGAAGACGCTCGAGCCGCAGCGGGGACTCGTATAATATGATGGTGCGCGTTTCATCCTGGAGCAGCTTTAGCCGCGTCTGCCGGCCTTTTTTGTGGGGGAGAAAGCCCTCAAAAACAAAGCGCTCGGCGGGCAGACCCGAAGCGACCAGGGCCGGAACAAAAGCCGTGGCGCCGGGGATGGCGACAACCCTGAGACCGGCCTGCAGCACGGCGCGCACCAGATAAAAGCCGGGATCCGAAATGCCCGGCGTGCCGGCATCAGTGATCAGGGCCAGACTCCTGCCCTCCTGCAGCTTGCGCACCAGCACGGGGGCCACCCGCTGCTCATTGTGATCGTGATAGCTGGTGAGGGGCGTCTGAATCCGGTAATGCTGCAGGAGAACCCTGCTTGTGCGTGTATCCTCCGCAGCGATGAGGTCGACCTGGCTGAGGATATCGAGGGCGCGCAGGCTGATATCGCGGAGATGGCCGATCGGCGTGCTGACCAGGTAGAGTGTGCCGGCCTCCACCTCCACGGGCCGCTCCGGTTCATGCGCTGAGGAAATTCCTGCCTCGCTCATCACTCTGCCTTCTGGCCGCCGCCGGCCTGACTGTCGGGAAACGTTTACTTGAAAACCTGTTAATTTACTTATAAATTGTCCAAAAGTCAATAAAAAGGATACCTTTAAGGCGGCGGCCGGTGTGGATCATGGCCGGGGAGGCGACTCCGCCATCATCTCCGGCATCGTTTCCGGTGAAGAGAAGGCGAGGCATAACCCGCACTCCCCGCGGCGGCAGCGCGTCCCGGCGAGCTGGATCAACCCCTGCTGCCGGGCGGCGCCCGCAGCGGGAACGTGCTCCGCGGAGAGACCGCCGCAGAGTTTACGGCGCATCCGGCGGGTGAGATCGTTTTCCGGCAGCCGCGGACAGGCGAGATAGAGCGCCCGCACCGCCGCCGAGAGGCGGCCGTCCTCGCTCTCCCGCGCAAAGGCGAGCAGCGCCGGCAGAAAAACGTTGACGGCGATTTCACGGCTGCGGCCGCGCCCCACCAGCCGCACCCGCCGGCGGCGCAGCGGCGGCGAGGGGTGCGCCGCCAGGTCGTAATGATGAGCCCAGTATCCGTCGACCTCGACCATCGCATACTGATCGAGGGCGAGGAGGGCCGCTGTCAGGTCGCTCCGGGCAATGCGGCCGATGGCGACCAGCCCGGGCAGCATGCCCCGCCGGCGGCAGCGGGCCAGCAGCCTGGCCGCCGCCGCGATCCGGCGGGTGGGAAAATTGCAGGGGCGCAGCCGGAAGAACTGCCAGGATCCGGCCGGCATGGGCTCGAGACGCAGCGCCCGCCCGGCCTCGCGCCAGCAGGCCTGCAGCCGGCGCACGTGGACCAGGGGCTCCTCCGGATCCTCCCCGGCGGAAGCGTCACCCCCCGCTCCCACGCGCACGGGCGTCGGCGGGGGCAGCAGGCCCGCGGCGCCGAGAAGGAGCGCCTCGGTGCAAAAGGCGGCTTCCTGCTCGTCCAGCTCTGCGGTCACGGCATGGATCACGGCGGCGGGTACCAACCGGGCCAACAGCCGGAAAGGAGGCTGGTTTTTGCCGTACCCGAGGGCATCGAAGAGGCCGGTGTGGAGGATCTCCTCCCAGCCCGCGCCCTCCCGCATCTCCAGGAAACGGGCGGCGTGCATCTCCAGCCGCTCCATGCCCGCCCGATCGAGCAAGCCGAGGATCTGATTTGGGGGAGCGCCGGCAAGGGGACAGACGGATGGCGTCGTGGAGGCGGCCGCCAGGGGCCCCTCCTCCGGTACGGCCGGAAGGGGTTCAAGGACGAGGGTGGGGATGGCGGCGCCATCCTCGCGGCGGGCAGCGAATCCCGCCGGGCAGGGGCGGAAAACGACATGCAGGATGACGCTGTTGTAGCGGGGATCACTGTCGTGGTGGTGGAGATACCAGTCGCGGGCGCGGGTGTGGATCTCCACATCGCCGCGCACCAGTTCGCCATTGATGCGGAGAAGGGCAGCGAGAAAATCGGGGCCGGCATCAAGATTGGCGGTGCCGCTCTCGAGGATTTCAACCCGGCGCCGGTCCATGGTGAAGAGTTCGAGCCCCGCCAGCGCGGGGCTCTGCCACTGCTGATGACAGGGTGCTTCGTGCGCCGATTCCGCCGGTCTGGCCATGGCGCCTCCTGCAGGTCACTCCCCGGGCGGTACCTCCTGGTGCTCGTTCTTCCTGGCGTGCAGGCGCTCGTCATATGCCTGCAGTTGTTTCATCCATTCCAGGACTTCCGGATCCCGGCCGATCATGGCCTCGGGATCCTGGGAGAGGAGTTCGAAGGTACGGCCGCCCAGTTCGGAGAAGAGCCGCTCGATCTCCCGCCGCAGGGCGATGAGGTCGATGTGATATTTGACATTTCTTTTGATCGCGCCGGCCTTGCGTGCTGCGGCGCTGAAGAGCCCCGTCACACCCCTGCCCCTCGTTTCAGAAATTGAAGCCATCAACCGGATTCCTTTCAGCCCCGCCGCTTACCCCTGCAGCAGACAGATCTTGCGCACAACGCGCCGGTTTTCATAGACAAAGACGAAGAAATAAACGCCCGCAGCCACCCGTTGTTCCCGCTCTGTCCGGCCGTACCAGACCACTGCGCCGCGCCCGAAGGAGGCGGTATGGCGGTAGAACCGGGCCGGCACCCGCTGACCCAGGATATTGTAGACCAGGATCTCCGGCTCCTGCTCATACCCGTCCACAGAGGGAACCTGATAGGGTATGGTTGTGGAAATGATGAAGGGGTTGGGATAGGGGAGGAAAAGAGTGCTCTCCTCCTCTTCGGGCAGCGAGTCCGGATTGACGCTCACAAAGGCGGCGGTGTTCAGTTTGCCATAGCCCCACTGATCAGCCCTGGCCGTTCCGGAGACCGGTCTGGCGGTGCGGATCAGCACCTGGCGGGCGCCGGCGGCGGAGAGACCGGGATATTTCTCCATCAGCAGCGCGATCGCACCGCTCACATGGGGAGCGGCCATGCTGGTGCCGAGCGAAAGCCCGTGCATGCCGCCCGGCAGGATGAAGGCGTTGGGGTAACTCCCGTTGGAGGAGGCGAAAACGCTGTAACTGGAGAGGGGATCGGCTTCGCTTGAGAAGGTGCTGCCGATGATCCGGCCGGGGGCGGTCAATTCGGGCTTGATGCGGCCGTCCCGCGTGGGTCCCGCACCCGAAAATTCGGCCACATCCCCGATCTTGATCGTCCCCTTGGTGTCGAGGGTGAGGTTTTCGCCGTCGATATTGAGCCAGCTCTTTTTGGTCGTATAAGCCCCCACCGCGATGACGCTCCTGCTGCTGGCGGGGACGGTGAGGGTGGTCTGACCGCTGCTGCCGGAGATGAAGGAGACGGACATGGATTCGCTGGCGATCCACATATCGAATTTATCACTGGTGCCGCTGAAGCGGAGCTGCCACTCCCCCGCCGCCGGCGGAGTGCCGGCCGCATCGCTGATCTCGATGATGCACTCCTTGTCGCCGTTGAAAGGATTGGGGCCGCCGATGATCTCCTCGCCGCTCTCGTAAAACCCGTTCCAGATGTTGACCGCGCCGCTGCTGGTGCTGCCGGAATAGTAACGGCCATAGCCGACGGGACCGATGGTCTCGTTGGCCGGAGTGATGAGGGTGACGGCAACCTGGCTGCCGCCGTCATACCAGCCGTCGAGGAGGAGATAGTCATTGCCGCTGCCGGCCGCCGGATTGTAAGCCGGGATGGTGAAGGAGATCCTGGCGCCGCTCGAGGAGGGATTGACCAGGGCGTGATGCTTTTTGTCGGCCTCGTTTCCGGCGGCGGCGACGAAGATCCGTCCCGGCCCGGAGAGGGCATCGATATATCGCTCCACCGCCGCTGTGCCGTCATGGGCCCCGAAAGTGGTGCCGAAGCTGAGATTGATGATGCAGGGTTTGCCGGCTGCGGCGGCCACGCTGTCGATGAATCCGATCGCGATCATCTGGTCTTCCGAACTGAATTCGGAGACAAAGGGATCGCGGCTGGCCTTGACGATGACCAGGCCGGCCGCCGGCGCCATGCCCGCATAGCTGCCCAGGGCGTCACTGCTGCCGCCATCCCCGGCTGCGATGCCGGCGACATGGGTGCCATGTCCGCTGTAATCATGCGTGGGAAGCTCGAGCCCCAGAGCCAGGGCCTCCTCGATCTGATCCGCCGTGGTCAGGGTGCCGCCGTAATAATCACCCGGCTCGCTCAGATCCAGAATCGCCACAATGCGGCTTTTCCCTTCCGGCGTAATGAAATCCTGGTGACGCCAGTCGATGCCCGAATCGACGATGCCGATGAGAACCCCGTCACCGGTCAGCCCGCTGGCGTTCCTGGCGGCGATGCCGCCCACGTCCGGTATGCTGATATCGGTCACCGGCCGGGAGCTGACCCCCGCCTCGAGGTAGCGCAGCCCGGGGGTTTGCGCCACTTCATCCAGCCGGCCGGCTTCAACCATGACAATCGCGAACTCGCCGCGCTGCCAGCGCACCCGGGCTCCGCGCGCGGACAGCGCCTCAGCAGAAACATGGCCGCTGGCGATACAGGTTATGCGCTCGCCGGCCATGGATTTGCCGAGGCCGTCAACGGCCCTCAGGCTCTCCCTGATCGCCCTCAGTTGAAGAAGCGGATCCATTTTTGCGCTCTTCTCCCCCCCCGGCACAGAGGCTGCCAGCAGAAAAACCACCAGCCCAACCATCCACATCATCTTTCTCAAGTTCATCTCGCTGCAATGGGTGTACGTTTCTGATGATAAAATTTATCTGAATCCGCTCTCAAATACAAGCATTATTCTGAGCAAGGAGGGTGTAAACCTGCTGCTGCGGGCTCAGCGGACGAGAATCATCTTCCGGCTCTGCACCTCACGGGCGGTGCTGAGGCGGCAGAGATAGAGGCCGGCGGGCAAGCCGCGGGCGTCCCAGCTGACCGTATGGGTTCCGGGCTCCCGCCATCCCTCAAGCAGGAGCGCCACCTCCCGGCCGGCGGGATCGTAGACCGCGAGGCGGAGACCGCTGCGGCCTGCGCTGTGCTCGCTGCCGGCCGGGATCTCGAAGGTGATGGTGGTGCGCGGATTGAAGGGGTTGGGATAATTCTGCACAAGCCGGATGGTGGCCGGCGGCGCGGCAGGGATTGGACGGATACCGCTGATGATCTCCGTCAGCGGGTAGCGGCCCACCCCCCCGCCGTAGATCCCGACGTAAAGATGGGCCGGAGAGATAAAGATGGAGTAAAGGGAGAGCCGGCTCAATCCTTCGTTCATGGAATTCCAGCTCTCGCCGCCATCGGCCGTAAAATAGACCCCCACCTCCATCATGCCGATGAAGACGTGGTTCCCTCGCGCCGCCAGCGTAAAAACCGTTTTGGGCACCAGAGCATTAGTGGCAGCCGAGGATTTCTCATCCAGGCGCGGCACCGGATTGGCCCCGGTGGGATTGATCTGGCGCCACTGCAGGCCGTCGTCGACCGAGAGAAAGAGACCGCCGTAGGTCCCGGCGAAAAGATGGGATCCGGTTGCGGCGATCGACATCACGTTCACATTTTCCAGACCGGTGTTGCGCTGCTGCCAGGTTGCGCCGCTGTCGGAGGAGAAATAGATGCCCCCGCCCAGGGTGCCGGCCCAGACCTTGCCCGCGTGGCAGTGGAGGGTGCGGACGAAGAGGTTGGTCACGCCCTCATTGGCAGCTTTCCAGGAGAGGCCGTTGTCGGCCGAGCGGAAGATACCCCCCAGCGTGCCGGCGAACAGTTTTACGCCGTCGCCGGCCAGGGCACGGATGCGCCGGTCCGACAGTCCATGCTTCATACGGACCCAGGTGTAGCCGTCGTCCCAGCTGCGAAAAGCCCCGCTGTCGTTAGTGCCGGCGAAGAGCAGTCCGTTGTGGACGGCGACCGTCCAGATCCGGGTGTCCGTCAGCCCGTCGTTGATCGCATTCCAGGTGGTGCCTGAATCGGCTGAGAAGAATACACCCGCGTTCGTACCGGCGTAGAGACCGCCGGCTTTCCAGGCGAAAGAGTTGACCGTGCCGCCCTCAGGCCCGGATGAGGTGAACCACTGGGCCGTGGCCGGGAGGCTGGTGCCGGCGATGAGGAGAGCAGCAATCGTGATGATTCTCGTCGGTTGCACTGGATCGCCCTTCCGTCTCCATCCTTAAAACAGAAAGCTTCCGGAAAAGTACTCTTCCGGAAGCATGGGAGCGCCTTACCAAAAGTTAGCGGAAGAGATCGGAATCCGCCTTTTTGCCCAGCTTTTGCAGGTAATAGTCGTCTCTCACCTCGCCGCGCTTGGTGGAGTGGAGCAGCTGGTAATCGTTGATCCCGAATAGATCCCCGAAGACAAAGATGACGCCGCCCTCGAGGTCATCGTAATTCCAGATTTCGTAGGGCTTGACCTCCAGCTCATTGGGATAGCTGTCCACCGAAGTGGGCGGGCCGAAAAGGAGTAAAGCCCGGCCCCGATCGGTATGCCACCCCTCCCGTTTGGGCCGGCTGTAGTTCCGGTTGGCGAAGCGCACCCGCTCCATATAGGCGAGATAGAATTCATTGACCGGAGTTTCGGGCGTTGTATCGCGCTCACGCCAGAGCGCAAAGAGATAGCGCCGGCGTGCATCGAGATCCTTGAGCTCCTCGAAGGCTTTGCGCTGCTCCTTGAGGAAAAGATAGGAGCCGTACTTGAAGACCTGCTCAAGCTGTTTTTCGTCCATGACAGCGAAATCGCTGGTCAGAAAGAGCTGATCCTGGTTGAGGGCGGCGATGCCGGCCGCAGCGTGCTGTGGCTTGTAGAGATAAAATTGTTTCTCCCGGTGCGCCAGGCGGGTATGGCTGGTATCGAGGAGTTCGAAATGGAGCAGATAGCTGCCGCTCAGCATGCCGGTAAGGCCAAGGGCGCCGAATTCGATCCGCCGGTCAGTCGTCGCCTTGCGTTTGAGATCGACCGGCAAGGAGCCGGCTGCCGGCACCCCCTTGAGATCCGAGATGTAATAGCGGATCCGGTAAAAGGGGTCCGGGAAAGCGGAGTACAGGTTGTAGCATTCGACGTAAAAGAAGAGCTGTTCGGCTTTTTCATCGTAAAGCTGGGAGGGATTGGGGATCACGACCAGCCTGTTTTTGAGAAAGGGGGAGCTCTCTTCAGCCCCGGCCTGGGTGATCGAGCTGGCCAGTTCGATTTCGCTCAGCTCAGGTTGGCTGGAGCTGTAGGGTTTGATCTGCTCGTCCCACAGTACCGTATCGATGAGGGCGGGGTTGTTGAGGTCCTGCGCTATCAGGATGCCGGAGTAGCTGCCGCCGGGAGCCAGGAGATAAAAGTGGTCGACCATGACCGCATCCATGTTGGCCGCACCGGTATCAGCGACTGTATCGACGAACTTCCAGGCCTTCTGCGCCCAGAGGGAGTCACCGCGCTGCAGGGAGAGGCGCATGATAAGCTGGCTGCTGAAATCGCCCTGCTCGCTCTGCTGGTAGGTCACAGCTTTCCGGTAGACGGAATAGTAGAACTCCCAGTAGGTCTGCGAAGAGTCGTATTTAAAGGTGGCATAATCGGCCTGGAGAAAGCGTTTCTTCTCCGCAGCAGCGGCGCCCGCGGCCAGCAGGGCCACCAGGGCAAGGACAGCAAGATATCTTTTCATGGTAGTCCCGGGGTTAAAAGATAAGAAAAAAGGGATGGCCCTTGCGGGCCATCCCTTGTGGGGCTTGAAAACGTCTAGAAAGTGAGCGTCATAGTGAAGAGTTGATTGGCATCGAAATACTCCGCCATCCGGTAAGCATAATCAAAGCAAACCTTGGTGGTGGCGGTGAGGGGATATGCCAGACCGAAACCGAAGGCCGGGCCGTAGATGTAGCTCAGTCCGCCCTGGATATCCTCTTCCGAATTCAGCTGGTAGCTGTAGCTGCCGCGGAGGAAGACAGTTTTGGCATAATCGAACTCGGCGCCGGCCAGCACTTCGTCGTTCTGGAAGTTGTGATTGCGGAAATTTCCCATGAACGACATGTTGACCTTCTCGACGGGAACATAGTCGTAGGAGAGACCGATTTCAAAGACCGAAGGCAGCTCGGCCTTTTCAGCCGGGATGGCCATGCGGCGGTCGGCCGCAGTCGGCTCCGCACCGGGGACCCCGACCAGTTTCTCGAGGTTTTGCCCGGAGTATTTGATCGAAGAGCCGATATTTTTCATCGACACGCCGATGTTGACACCAGCGCCGGTGCGGTACTGCACGCCGATATCGAAAGCGATGGCGTTGGCGTTGGTGCTCATGATCGACTCATTGATCAGCTTGAGATTGATGCCGGCCGTGATGCGATCGGTCATGGAGCGTGCGAAGCTGAGGCCGACGGTCATGAAATTCGGCGAAAAGGTGGCGCCGGTACCTTCCGGGGCCTCCTCGGTGGTGACGGGGATATCGCCGAAGCTCAGTGACTTGAGGCTGATACCAAAGTTGCCGATGCCAGTCCGGGCGCCGAGGGCGGCATAGTTGACACCAATATCAGCCAGGTACTGCTGGTGCGAAAAGAGCACCTCCGCAGCACCGTCCATCATACCGAGGCCGGCAGGATTGTAGAAAATGGCCTCGGTGCCAATGACTGTGGAAAGATTGGCGCCACCAAGCGCAGTGCCTCTCGCACCGACCGGGATCAGCAGTTCATCAGCAGCATTCGTGCCGGTACGCTTCGAGGTACCGGCTTCTGCCTGAAGAACTAGCCCGATGGTCAAAAACAGGCTGAGAACGAACAGAACAGAATATTTAAATTTCATATTCTCTTTCTCCTAGTTATCAATTGAGACTAAAAGTGCGAGTATCTGGCTTCCCGGT
>JAKQKF010000288.1 GCA_029560815.1 bacterium | reverse complement strand
ACGCATCAACCTCGATCTGCCGCAGATCAAGATCACCCCCAATTTTGACTCGTCGGTCTTTATCAAGCAGTCGATCAACTCGGTCGCCAACAGCACTCTCTTCGGCGGCCTGCTGGCGATCGTCATCCTGCTCCTCTTCCTGCGCAACCTCTCCAGCACCTCGATCATCGCCACGGCCATCCCGATCTCGATCGTGGCTACCTTTGGACTGATGTATTTTAACGGTTTCACCCTCAACAGCATCACCTTTGGGGGTCTCGCCCTCGGCATCGGTATGCTGGTCGACAACGCCATCGTCGTGCTCGAAAACATCTATCGCTACCGGGAAAACGGCCTCAAAGCGATCGAGGCTGCGCGCAAGGGGGCCGGAGAGGTCAGCGGCGCCATCATCGCCAGCACCCTGACCACCATCGTCGTCTTTTTTCCGGTAATCTTCATCCGCGGCATGTCCGGCATCATGTATCAGCAGATGGCCTATGTTGTGGTCTTTTCCCTGCTCTGCTCCCTGCTGGTGGCGCTGACCCTGGTGCCGATGCTCTCTTCACGTTTCCTCCGCTACCACCCGGTGCAGCACGGCAAAAAGATCAGCCGCATCGAGAAGATCTATACGGTGAGCCAGGAACTCTTTGAAAAGCTGGAGCGCGCCTATTCCGGGCTGCTGAGGAAGGCCCTTGGCCGGCGCAAGCTGGTGATCTGGCTCGCCCTGGGGCTCTTTGCCTTTTCCGTGCTGCTGGTCCGTTTCATCGGCGTGGAGCTGATGCCGCAGACCGATGAGGGTGAGGTGAGTGTCAACCTCGAGACCGAGATCGGTTCGCGGCTGGAGGTAGTGGATCGCATCGCCTTGCAGGTTGAGGAGATCGTGCGCCGCGAGGTGCCGGAGATGACCACGATGATGGCGCGGGTGGGGGAAGGCAATAGCGCCGACATCCGTCTCAGCCTGGTCCCGAAAGACCAGCGCAAGCGCAGCAGCGAGGAGGTGGCCAACGCCCTGCGCAAGGCTACTGCGGAAATCCCGGGCGTGATCATCCGCACCCGGCAGAGTCAGAATTTCATGACACGGCGGATGGGGCAGGGGGGCAGCAACGCCGTCAGCCTCGAGGTGCGCGGTTATGACCTGACGACCGCCCAGACCCTGGCGCGCCAGGTGGACGGCATCGTCCAGAAGGTGCCCGGCATCACTGACACCGAAATCAGCCGCAAGGAGGGGAGCCCGGAGCAGGTTCTGCGCATCGACCGGCAAAAGGCGGCCGACCTCGGGCTGACCGTCGCCATGATCGGCGACGCCCTGCAAACCGCTGTGGGTGGAACCTACGCCTCCTACTACCGCGAAGGCGGCAAGGAGTACCGCATCCTGGTACGGTTGAGTGAAGAAGACCGCAGCAATCTCTCCGATCTGCTCGACCTGTCCATTCTCAACAGCCGCGGGCAGCCGGTGATGCTGCGCAATGTGGTTTCCACCGATGCCCAGGAGGGTCCCTCCAGTCTCGAACGCAAGGACCAGGAGCGCATCATCTACATCAGCGCCCACTACACCGGCCGCGACATGGGCTCGATCATCTCCGACATCCGGGCGCAGATCCGCAGGCTGCCGATGCCCAAGGATTTCGCTGTCCTTTTCGGGGGGGACTATGAGGAGCAGCAGGAGGCTTTCCGCGAGCTGGCAGTAGCGATGATCCTCGCCATCCTGCTGGTCTTTCTGGTCATGGCCGG
>JAKQKF010000278.1 GCA_029560815.1 bacterium | reverse complement strand
CTGGGTGATCCGGAGGGCAAACGGGTTCTCATTGTCAGCGGGCCGGGCAATAACGGGGGCGACGGCTATGTGGTGGCGCGCCATCTGGCCAACAGCGGCTGCAGGGTGACTCTCTGGGTCCTCGCCGCGCGGGAAAAGATCCACGGCGACGCCCTGACCAATCTTGTCATCTGGGAGCGAATGGGCGGCCAGACGACTTTTATCGATGCCATACCCGCTTCGCCGATCCCGCCACCCCATCTGATCGTCGACGCCATGCTCGGCACCGGCGCGGCCACCCCCCTGAGCGGCCCCTTTGCCATGATGACCACCCTGCTCAACGAGCTGGGGGCGCCGATCCTTGCGGTCGACATTCCCACGGGCATCGATGCCGACACGGGTGCGGTGACAGGCCCGGCGATCAGGGCCCGGGCCACCGCGGTGATGGCCCGGCTGAAGCGGGGGCTGCTCTTCTCGCCCGGGCGCGAACAGGCGGGGGAGATCCACCTCATCGACATCAGCATGCCGCCGGACCGGGCGCCGAAGAGCGGCACTCCGGTGCGCCGCCTCGAGGCCGCCGACATCCGCGCCAGACTGCCGCGCCGCCCGGCCGACGCCCACAAGAACAGCCTCGGCAGTGTCGGCGTCATCGCCGGCTCCCTCGGCTATACCGGCGCCGCCTGCCTGACCGCCTCCGCAGCCCTCCGCGCCGGCTGCGGAGTGTGCCACCTGGCTGCCGCGACCAGCCTGCTGCCGCTTTTGGTCCCCAAACTCACCGAGGTGATCACCTGGCCCTTCGCCGACGAGGAGACCGGCCGTCTGCGCGAGGCCGCCTATCCCGCCTGGAAAAGCGCCCTGACCGCGGAGAGCGTGCTGGCGGTCGGCCCCGGCCTCGGTCAGCATCCCGAAACCGCCGCCCTGGTCCACCGCCTGCTGCGCGAGATGAAACAGCCCATGGTCCTCGACGCCGACGGGCTCAACCTCTGCACCGACTATCTGGATCTCTTGCAGAACTATCCGGGGCCGCTGATCCTCACGCCCCACCCGGGCGAGTTCTCCCGGCTGACCGGACTGACCACAGCCCGGATCCTCGCCCGGCCGGTGGAGACCGCCGCCGAGTGGGCCGTCAAGCTGGGCCACATCCTCGTCCTCAAGGGCGGTCCCTCGGTCATCGCCGCTCCGGACGGCGCGGTCTTTATCAACAGCACCGGTAATCCCGGTATGGCCACCGCCGGCGCCGGGGATGTTCTCACCGGCCTGATCGCCGGACTCCTCGCCCAGGGCCTCACTCCCCTCGATGCCGCGCTCTGCGGAGTCTGGCTGCACGGCGCCGCCGGCGACCTGGCGCGCGACCACAGGGGTGAAATGGGCATGATCGCCGGCGACCTCCTTGACGCCCTGCCCGGCGCCCTGCTGGGGGTGCAGAAATCATGAAAAGGACGCTGCGGGAAAAACTCTACTGGCAGCTGCCGGCGTGGCTGTGGGGGCTCTTTATCTTTGTCCTCACCTCGCTGCCCAAGCTGACTCCCCCCTCTCTGGGCTTTGAAATGGAGGACAAGGTCTACCATTTCATCACCTATGCCGTGCTGGGCTTCCTCATCGCACGCGCAACCACCCGCGGCGACGGGCAGGCCGTCCGCACCGGCACTCTCCGCATGCTCTGGATCGGCGTCCCCCTGGCCCTCTTCGATGAGGTGCATCAAGCCATCATCCCGGGCCGCTTCTGCGACGGCCTGGATGCCCTCGCCGATATCCTCGGCCTGCTCCTGGCGGCGATTATTTTTGTGCTGGGAGGCAGCCGCATGGCGGCAAAAGACCGTTCAATATACTGTAATTTAGTCAAATGCGACACTATGGCGCCGTGACGGAATCCAACCGTTTTTTTGGGTGCGGGCCAACTTTTAATTGACTTTTGCCCACAAATCCCGTAATTTATTCTTAAGTAAATGAACTGTGGGGATTAATTTAACGGGAGGAACTCGACGTGGCGGAAACTGCATATTGTGTAAAATGCAAAGCCAAGACCGAGGTCAAAGATGGCATAAAAGTGACCATGAAAAATGGTCGTGCAGCATTAAAAGGCACCTGCGCCAAATGCGGCACCGGCGTTTACAGAATACTTGGCAAAGCGAAATAACCCCCAAAGAATGCCGATACGGGCGATGAGATAACTCATCGCCCTTTTTTTTTCTGCGCGCGGGCGGCTCAACGCCGCCCGCACTCCCTCCTACAAAATGAAGAGCATCTCCGAATAGCGCGGCAGCGGCCAGTTCTCATCATCGATGGTCACCTCCAGCTCATCGACCGGCTTACGCAGCTCCTCCATCAGCGGCCGGATGTGGTCGGCCACAAACCGGGCGCATTTGGAATAATCCTCCATCGCCTCCGCCCTGTTCATCGCGGCCTTCAGGCTCTTGATCTTCTGCCCGCACAGCTCGATCAACTCGGTGACACGCTTGAGCAGTTCGACCTCGCTGGCGAAGGAGAGACCGGCCAGTTCCTCCTCCAGCGCTTTCAGCCCCCGCACTGTATCGACCAGGCGCCGCTGGTAGCCGATCGCTCCGGGGATGACCAGAGTCTCCACCATGTGAATCAGGGTTTCAGCCTCGATCTGGACGGCCTTGATGTACTGCTCCAGTTTGGTATGATAGCGGGCCTCGAGCTCGTGCCGGGTGAAGGTGCGCTGCCGCACAAGCATTTCGATGTTCTTCGAAGCCACCAGAGCGTCGAGGGCATAGGCCGAGTTTCTGATATTGGGGAGATTGCGCCGCGCCGCTTCCTGCTCCCACTCCTCGCTGTAATTGTTGCCGTTGAACCGGATCGGCTCGGTCTCCTTGATGTGCTTGCGCAGAACGGTCAGTACCGCGACCTTGAGATCAACCCCCTTGCCGCTCTCTTTTTCGATCTCACTGCACAGAATGTCCAGCGAGTCGGCAACAGCCGCGCTGAGCACGGTATTGGCGAGTGAAACCGAGGCGGAGGAGCCGATCGCGCGGAACTCGAATTTGTTGCCGGTGAAGGCAAAGGGCGAGGTGCGGTTGCGGTCGGTATAGTCACGCAGCACCTTGGGCAGCTGGCCGATGCCGAGATCGATGATGCTCTCATTGGTCGCCTTGGCCGCATTGCCGGCCTTGATGGCATCGAGGATGGCGGTGAGCTGATCGCCGAGAAAGACCGACATGATCGCCGGCGGGGCTTCATTGGCGCCAAGGCGGTGATCGTTGCCCGCCGAGGCGATCGAGGCGCGGAGCAGATCGCCGTAGTAATAGACTGCGCGCAGAACCGCGACCAGGAAAACCAGAAACTGCAGATTCTCCTCCGGGGTCCTGCCGGGCTCGAGCAGATTGCTGCCCTCACCATCGCTTATCGACCAGTTGTTGTGTTTGCCGCTGCCGTTGATACCGGCGAAGGGCTTTTCATGCAGGAGCAGGGCGAGATCATGGCGGTTGGCGACGCGCTTGAGGATCTCCATGATGAGATGGTTGCGGTCCGCCCCGACATTGGCCTCGGCGTAGATCGGCACGATCTCGAACTGGTGCGGCGCCACCTCGTTGTGGCGCGTCTTGGCCGGGACCCCCACCTTGTAGAGTTCGGCCTCGGCGTCCTGCATGAAGGCCAGCACCCGCTCCTTGATGGAGCCGAAATAGTGGTCCTCAAGCTGCTGCCCCTTGGGCGGCCGCGCGCCAATGAGGGTGCGGCCGGTGATGCGCAGATCAGGACGCAAATTGTAGAAAGCCTTGTCGACGAGAAAATACTCCTGCTCCGTGCCGATGGAGGTGACCACCCTGCCGGCGCTCACTACCCCAAAGAGAGAGAGAATCTTCTGCGCGGAGCGGTTGATGGCCTCCATCGACCGCAGCAGTGGCGTCTTTTTGTCGAGGGCCTCGCCGGTATAGCTGATGAAGACCGATGGAATGCAGAGGATCCCGCCGCGGGGCCCTTCCATGATGAAGGCCGGACTCGAGGGGTCCCACATGGTGTAGCCGCGCGCTTCAAAAGTCGAACGCATGCCGCCGCTGGGGAAGGAAGAGGCGTCCGGTTCGCCCTGGACGAGCTGCTCGCCGCGGAAGCGCTCGATGATGCTGCCATCCTCCTCGATCTCGATAAAAGCGGCATGCTTCTCCGCCGTCGTTCCGGTCTGGGGCTGGAACCAGTGGGTGAAATGGGTTACTCCCTTGCTCAACGCCCACTCTTTCATCGCATGGGCGACCGCATCGGCGATCGACATGTCGAGCTTTTCCCCCTTGCGGATGGTGGCGCGCAGCTTTTTATAGACCTCTGTGGGCAGCTTTTCGCGCATCACCTGATCGTTGAAACTGTTGATGCCGTAATATTGGGCGGCGTGCCCGGCGGGGAGATAGTCGATCTTGTGATTGCTCCCGACCTGGACAACGACCTGTTTACGGGTGGATGAGATGGAATAACCAGCCATGGTGAGGCTCCTTCGTTCGAAAGTGGATGATGGCAGCGCGGCCCGCTGCGGCGACCTTGAGCAGAGCAGCGGGCAAGCTCAGCTCCGCCCTCCCCGTGCGTTGTGTGCTCTATTCCGCGCCCATTTGCAAAAGCGGTGCCAGAAAAGGGAAAAAAGGGACAAGGATTGGCTTTGACTTTAGCTCGCAAGTTATTGATTTTAATTAGCCAAATTATAGTGTGACGGCAGGCAAAAATAAGCGTGGCATTTGTCCGGCAATATTCTTACATTATTGTAGGATTTCTCTTTGAGGCGCCATTTTTGTCGTTCATGTGGCATGTAAAGCGGGTCAGAACTGCGCAGAGCGCCCTTTTATTCCCGCAACCGTTCCGGCGCCTCGTTCAATAAAGCCAGTCAGGTTACATATTTGTAGCCATATTTATTTTTATAACAATTTTGCAGCTTTAAGGAACGCGCAATGGAACCTTCCTCTCTCCCCGGCCGCGGCAAGGTGGCCGCTCAGCAGCTCGCCATCCTGGTCGAGATCAATCAGGGTATGAGCCGGAACCTGAACATGCAGGAGTCCCTCTCCGTCACCCTGCAGATCCTCAAAAACTCCTTCCCGATCCTCTCCGGCGCCATCCTCCTCTGCGACGCCAGCAGCCAAGCCCTCAACCTCGCCGCTGCCGTCGGCCTGCCCCCGCGCGAGGGCAGCGGGATCTACGGCTATAAAGAGGGGCTCTGCGGCCGCATCGCCGGGACCGGCAAGCCGGTCGTCATCCCCCGAGTCAGCAGGGAACCTCTCTTCCTCAACCGCCTCGGCAGCTGGGAGAGCGCCCTCCGCCCGGAACAGAGCTTCCTCGGCGTGCCCATCACCCTCGACTACCGCACGCTTGGCGTCCTCTTTATCAACCTGCCCTATCTGCCCCGGCGGGACTATGACAACACCCTCAACTTTCTCACCCTGGTCGCTTCAGCCCTGGCGCAGCGGCTCAACCTCCGCCAGCTCATGGAGGCCGAACAGCAGAAACTGCTCACCGAAAATGTCATCCTCAAACAGCAGCTCCGCCAGGAAAACCGCCTGCAGAACATCATCGGCAACAGCCGGGAGATGCGTGAACTCTATGAAAAGGTGGCCCAGGTCGCCCCCGCCCCCACCACCGTGCTGCTGCGCGGCGAATCGGGGACCGGCAAGGAGCTGGTCGCCCAGGCCATCCACTATAATTCACCCCGCAGCGAGGAGGCCTTCATCCGCGTCAACTGCGCCGCCATCCCGGAAAATCTCATCGAATCGGAATTCTTCGGTTACGAAAAGGGGGCCTTTACCGGAGCGGTCGCGCGCAAAAAAGGACGCTTCGAGCTCGCCGACGGCGGCACCATCTTTCTCGATGAGATCGGCGATCTCTCGCCCATGACCCAGGTCAAGCTCCTGCGCGTGCTCCAGGAGCACGAATTCGAGCGCGTCGGCGGGCTCGAGACCATCAAGGTGGATGTGCGCATCATCGCCGCCACCAACGCCAATATCGAAGAGCTGATGGCGCGCGGGGCGTTCCGCGAGGATCTCTATTACCGTCTCAACGTCTTTACGATCTTTCTCCCTCCCCTGCGGGAGCGCAAGGGCGACATCCTCCTCCTTGCCGACCATTTCATGATCAAATACGGGCGCCAGAACGGCAAGTCGATCCAGCGCATCTCCACGCCGGCCATCGACATGCTCATGCGCTACCACTGGCCCGGCAACGTGCGCGAACTGGAAAACTGCATTGAACGCGCCGTGCTGGTCTGCGAGGACCAGGTCATCCACAGCTACCATCTTCCGCCGACCCTGCAGACCGCCGAAAGCAGCGGCACCCTGCCCCGCTGGTCCCTGCCCGAGGCGGTCGCCACCTATGAAAAAGAGCTCATCCAGGACGCCCTCAAGTCCTGCCGCGGTGTCCGCGCCCGCGCCGCGCGCATGCTCGGCATCACCGAGCGCATCATCACCTACAAGATCAACCGCTACAAGATCGACGTCGACTATTACCGGGGTTGAACCCGGGACGTGCTCTGCGTCAAGGAAGCGGCAAAAAGATATTGCTTCCGGCGCTGCAGTTTGATACATTAGACTTTAATCGCCATCCACCTTTCAGGCATCCCAATGAAAAAGCTCTCAACCTTGTTCCTGTTTCTCGCTCTTCAGTTCTCCCTCCAGGCCGGCGAGGTCACCCGCACCGGACTCCAGCAGGTGCGGCCGGCCTTCCCGATCAGCCACGGCCATCTCTATGCCCAGATCCCGATGCGCTTCTTCTTTCAGGACCAGATCCTCGAGCTGGCCCCCGATCTGCTCACCGGAGAGACCTACTGGGACATCCAGGGCGGGCTCGGCCTCTTTTACGGCCTCAATGACCATGTCGATTTCTCCCTGCATCAGATCGTCTACCAGGACAACCACAAGCCGGGAACGGGCTACAATCTCCCCGATGATCTCTTCCTGCGCGCCCGGGTGGCCAATTTCGGCGATCCCGCCTCGCCGCTGCGCTACGGGGGCATGATCGAGGTACGCCTGCCCATCGCCGAATACCACAACCTGCCGCTCGAGCCCTTCTCCGCCGGCCGCGTCGGCTGGGGGCTGACCTTACTCGCCTCCCGGCTCGGAGATCCCGATGACCCCGGCGCCGGCCTTCTCCTCAATGCCAATCTCGGCTTTTTCTTCCACAACGACCATGATCTGGTGCTCACGACCGCCCCGGATGACACGCTCTCCGCGGCGCACAACAGCTCCGAGCTCACCTTCGGCTGCTCGGTGAGCAGGAGCTTGGGCGCCGTCGATCTGCAGGCAGAACTCTACGGCCGCGCCTTTCTGCGCAAGCCGGCGGCCACGGCCTATACACGGGAGAGCTTTGTCTATTTTTCGCCGGGAATCAGCTACACCCTCCCCTCCACCATCCAGTTTCACTTCACCACCGATCTCCGGCTCTCCGGGGATGCTGATCAAACCCGCTACTGGCACGCCCGGGCCGATGCCCTGCCCTGGAAAACACTGCCCAACCTCCCGGGGTGGCGGATCAACCTCGGCCTGACCGTGCCCCTGATCCCCTTCCCCCGGCTCAGCCGGCCCGAGAGCGCTGCGGCCGCGGATGAATATTCCCGGCAGGAGCTTGAACAGGAACTCTACAAACGTATGGCGGGCGAACGCAAAAAAGCGGAAGAGACGGAAGCGAACCTGGTGCGCATCCGCGCCGAACGCGAGCGGATCAGCGCAATTCTGGAGCGGCTGCGCGCCACCCTGGAGAGATCCGGCGGCCAGCCGGCCGACAGCACCGCCGCCCCGCTGACGGAGCCCGGTCCCTGATGCCCGCTCCCCTGCCGGGTACACCAAATAAAAAAGCCGCTTCCTCATGCGAAGAAGCGGCTTTTTCGTTTGGATGATTCTCAGCGGATGACTTCCACCCCCATGAAGGGACGGAGCACCTCGGGCACGATGATGGTACCTTCCTCCGTCTGATAGTTCTCCATGATGGCGATCACTGTCCGCGGCAGCGCCAGTCCCGACCCGTTGAGGGTGTGCACATATTCGGGCTTGGCCCCCTTGAAGGGGCGAAAGCGGATGTTGGCGCGGCGGGCCTGAAAATCGGCAAAGTTGCTGCAGCTCGATACCTCGAGCCACTTTTCCATCCCTTCGGCCCAGACCTCGATGTCGTAGCACTTGGCCGCGGCGAAACTCAGATCGCCCGTCGCCAGGGAGAGGATGCGATAGGGGAGCTTGAGCAGCTGCAGCACCTCCTCGGCATTGGCGAGCAGCTTTTCCAGCTCATCGTAGGAGCCTTCGGGCTTGACGAATTTGACCATCTCCACCTTGTCGAACTGGTGGATGCGCACCATGCCGCGGGTCTCCTTGCCGTAGGTGCCGGCCTCGCGCCGGAAACAGGGGGTGTAGGCGGTGTAGAGCAGGGGCAGATCCTCGCCCTCGAGGATCTCCTCGCGGTGCAGGTTGGTCACCGGCACCTCGGCGGTCGGGATCAGGAAAAGGTCATCGCCGGGGATGTAATACATGTCCTCTTCCAGCTTGGGCAGCTGGCCGGTTCCGAACATGGCATCGCGCTTGGTGACGAAAGGCGGCGAGACCTCGGTATAGCCGTGTCTGGAGACATGCAGATCGATCATAAAGTTGATCAGGGCGCGTTCGAGCCGGGCCCCGAGGCCGCGATAGCTGACGAACGAGGCGCCGCTCATGCGCGCGGCGCGGCCGAAATCGACCAGTCCGAGCTTTTCGGCGACGTCGTAATGCGGGGCGGGTTTGAAGCTCTTTACGGGGATTTCACCCCACTGGCGCACCACCTGGTTATGGCTGGGATCGCCGACCGGGACGCTCTCATGGGGAATGTTGGGGATGCGGATCTGGATCTGATAGATCTCCTCCTCGACGCCCTTCAGTTTCTCATCCAGGCTCCTGATCTGGTCGCTCAGGGTCCGCATTCCGGCGATCACCGCTGTGGCATCCGCTTTCGCTTTTTTCATCTCCGCGATCTGCAGGGTCACCCGGTTCTGCTCCGCCCGCGCGGTTTCGACGGCGCCGATGATCTCCCGCCGCGTCACATCCAGGGCGAGCAGGCGCTCCAGATCGGCTTTGTCCCCCTTGTCCTGAATGGCCTTGCGGACGATTTCAGGATTCTCACGGATAAATCTCAGATCAAGCATAACTCCTACCTCGTTTAGTGTACCCGATGAAAAGGTTTTTGCGCAGAGGCGCGGCCGGTCTCCTCCTGCGCGGCAATCACTGTCCCTTGAAGCGCAGCATCACAGCGATGGTATAGAGCAGGATGCGCAGGTCCATGCGCAGGGACATGTTCTCGATATAATAGAGGTCATAGGCCAGCTTCTCTTTGGCCTCCTCGATGCTGGTATCGTATTCGCCCTTCACCTGGGCCCAGCCGGTGATCCCCGGCTTGACCTTCAGACGGCGCAGGTAATAGGGATATTCGCGCTTTAACTTTTCGACGAAATAGGCCCGCTCGGGGCGGGGGCCGACCAGGCTCATCTCGCCGGCGAGGACATTGATGAACTGGGGGAACTCGTCGATGCGCGTCTTGCGTAAAAAGCGCCCGACGCGGGTGATGCGCGGATCGCGCTTGCCCGCCCAGACCGGGCCCGTATACTTTTCCGCATGCTGGATCATGGTGCGGAATTTGTAGATGGTATAGGCTTCGCCGTTCTTGCCGACCCGCTTCTGCTTGAAAAAGACCGGGCCGGGGGTTTCGAGCTTGATAAAGAGGGCGACGAGGATGAAAACGGGCAGGGTCAGGATCAAAAAAAAGAGTGAAAAAAGGACATCCATCAGCCGCTTCACCGTCTTCTCCCAGGGCTGCATGATCTGCGGATTGATCTCGATGAGGGGAAAACCGTAGATCTGCTGGGTCCGCGCCTGACCCATGACCAGGCCGTAAAGGTCCGGCTCGATCTTGATGCTCACCGGCAGCTGCTCCAGCAGGCCGATGATATGCATGACCCTCTTCTGCGGCAGATTGCCGAGGGAGAGGATCACCTCCTCCACCTTGCGCCGCTGCACCACGGACCGCAGCTTGTTGAGACCACCCCAGACATGCAGGTGACCATGCTTGAGACCGTCCTCCTCGCCCTTGATGCTGAGAAAGCCGATGACGCGATAACCCAGCGCCGGGAACTGCCGGATCTTGTCGGCCAGCTTTTGCGCCTGGGGGTTGAAGCCGATGATCAGTGTGTTGCGCTGGCCGACCCCCGAGCGCATGAGGCTGCGCTCGATCGTATGCAGAATGAGCCGTCCGCCGCCGACGCAGAGCAGCATCAGGGCCGAATAGGTGATGATCATCAGGCGGCCGAAGGTGGGCGGATTGGCCAGGTCGCGCTCGGGCTCGAAGGTGGCCACAAAGATGATGAAAGTGCCAAATAAAACCGTCTTGAGCACCGAGATCAGTTCATCGAAACGGGACTTGGTGTACCAGGACTGATAAAGTCCCAAAAAGATAAAAAGAACCAGCCAGTAGAGATAGACCATGAAGAAGATCTGCACCTGCAGCAAGGCCCCCTGCTCGACGAAAAGGTTGAACGAGCTGCGCAGACGCAGCAGTCCCCAGAAGGCGAGGTTGATCATTATAAAGTCAACCAGCAGGAGGAGGAATTTTTCGAGCGTACGGGACATCTATCGCTCCTTGGGGCGCAGCATGCTTATTTATAGGTCTTGAACAACCCAGCCAGAAAACCCAGACCCCAGGCGATCTGCATGGTGAGAAAGACCGCCGGCAGGGCCGGCAAACAGCTCCAGCTCTTCTCTTCCCGGCAGGTGCTGACCGCTGCCACCGCCAGGAAGAGGCCATAAGCGGCCCAGATGGCGAAAAGGGCTCGGCCGGCTGCAGGCCAGCGCAGCGCAGCCGCTGCAAGCAGCAGCGTGGCGAGGACGAATAAGGGCGGCACCAGATGGACGGGCTTGACGGCATCGTGGTGTTTTTTAATCACGTTGACCCGCAGGATGCCGTAATTGAAAAACTGCCGGGCCAGGCGGCCGAGAGTGGCGCGCGGATAGTAATAGGAGATAATCTCGGGGGTGAAAAAGATCCGGTAGCCCGCCTTGCGGATCCGCCAGTTCAGTTCCGCGTCTTCGGAGATGTGCAGCTCCTCGTCGAAATAACCCACCTCGTCGAAGAGCTCGCGGGCGTAGGCGGCATAGACCACGGTATCGACAAAGCGCTTGCGCTTGTCGTAGCGGTAGGGTGCGCTCGGGATCCCGAAGCGCGATCCCATGCCCAGGCCGATCGCCCGCTGCCAGTAGCTATCGCCGGTGTTGATCTGGGTGCCGCCGGTGCATTTGACTCCCATCTCGCGCATATAGCGGATGTTCAGAGCGACAAATTCGTTGTCGATGCGGGTATGGGCACCCAGGATAATCACCACTTCACCCCTGCTGTTCTGAATTCCGATATTGAGGCTGCGCGGGGTGCGTTTTTCCGGATTGTCAAAGAGCCGGATATTCGGATGTTTGCGGGCCAGCGCCTCGACCTCCGCGCGCGATCCATCGGTGGAGAGCCCATCCACAACCACGATCTCGATCCGGCCGGCAGGATAGCTCTGTTCCAGGATGGAGGAGATGCACCGGGTGATGGCAGCGGCTTCGTTGAGCATCGGAATGACGAACGAAACGAGGGGCAGGGTATTATTTTGCTCTTCAGCCGGCAAACGTCGGTCCTTGCTTTAATAGTCCGTCATAGAGAGCGATCAGGGTCTGCGACGAACGTTTCCAGTTATATTTTTGTTCAACCGCCAGACGGCCATTGGCGCCATAGGGAAAATCGGAACTGAAAACCTTCAGTACCGCCCGGGCGAAATCCTCTGCGGAGCGGGAGGCAAAAACCTCACCGCAGCGGCTCTCCGTGACGATGCTAACCAGGGCCCGGGCATCCGAACAGATCACCGGCTTTTCCAGCGCCATGTACTGGAAAATCTTGTGCGGTATGGTATTGTCGATGAACGGGTTGGAGGGTTGGGGAACGATACAGATCCCGCAGGCCTGAATATAGGAGGCCGTCTGATCGAAAGGAACCCAGCCCGTGATCTCGACCAGATCCTCCACCCCCTCCTCCCGCGCGCAGCGCTGCAGCTCCGCGACGTTCGGTCCGTCCCCTACCAGCAGCAGGCGGATATTGGGAATCTCCGCGCGAAGTAAGCGCAGGCCGCGGATGGCGGTTTCGAGATCCCGCTCCGGGCCGAATTTTCCTAGATACTCCAGAACGTACCAGGGCTGATAGCGCGCGACGATCTCCGGATCGATCGTCATCTCCAGATAGGATTCATAGTCCACGGTGTTGCCGACAAAGTGGACCTTCGCCGGGGGCAAACCCTGCCGCAGAAAAAGCTCGCGGTGCTCCTCCGAGACGGTGATCACCGCATCAGCAGCGCGCAGGCAATAACGCTCCAGCTTCTCCGAGAGCCAGGGATTGCGCAGAATGAACCAAAACATCCCCTTGTGGCCCCAGATGCGCATCGCCTCCGGATAGTTCTCGTGCACATCAAAGACGACCGGGATGCGGAACCGGCGGCCGGCCCGGATGGCCGAGAGTGCCAGGGGCAGATCGTGAACATGGATCACGCCGATCTCATGCTCGCGGATCGCCCGCCGGATGCCCCGCAGCCAGAGCGGATTGAAAAAGAGCGGGATGTTGAGGACCGGAGTCCAGCGCGCACCCCAATGGCGCAGACGCAGCACAGTGGCGCCGTCAACCTCCTCCTGCCGCGGCCAGCCGGATTTGTTGTTGCAGAGCAGGAAAACCTTATATCCCTGCTCTGTCAAGGCGGCGATCTCCTTGGTCAGGCGGATATCCGGAGGATAATCCGCCTGCAGGATCATGAGGATATGCTTTTTGTTCGCCGGCATGTGCTTCAGCGGCTTCCGGTCGCGGCCAGCCGGACCTTGCCGCCAAGCGGAATGTGGATATAGATCATATCATCGGATCGCCGGGGAGCAATCAGGGCCTTGCTTCCCTCCCGCGTAAGCACGATCTCGTGCCCGCGCCACTGCTGCGGCAGTTTCATTTTCACAGTCAGCGGCGCCAGATCGGAATAACGTCCCTGCAAGCCGCCGAGAGAAAACTCGATTTCGGTCGAGTCGACCGTTTCGACGCGCACCTCCGCATCCCGGCGCAGGCGGAGATAGCCGGTCACCTCGCCCATGGTGGCAATCCAGAGACAGTCCCGCCGCCGCTGCACATAGTCCAGATGTGCGAGATATTTGGTCAGCGGGATGGTGGTATAGTCCGAATCCCCTTTGGCGCTCACGGAGTGGAAATAGACCATCAGCCACCCCCTGTTGGCGATCGCCCTTTCGACCCGCCTTTCGATATCGCCCATATCGAAAGGCGGATATACGCCGGCTCCACGCACCATGGTAAGTTCGTCGTCCCGCAAAGTAGGCCGGTTTATGCCCGAATCGCCGCGAGCGGAGTAATGATAGGAGCGGATCAGATTTCGCACCTGGTCATTATAATTGCCATAGGGATAGGAGAAACTCGGCACCTCCTTGATGCCCTGGATATGGCTGAGGATATCGGTGATCGCCCGGCTCAACTCCTCCCGCTGCTGCGTCTCCGTCAACCCGGTGAGCTTGGGATGTGAATAGGTATGCGAGGCGATCTCATGGCCCTTATCAGCCAGCATCTGCCAGCCCGACCAGTCAACAATATATTGGGTATTAATAAAAAATGTGCCGCGCATATTCCGCGCGGTCAGAGCCGGTCCGGAGACCTGATAATGTGTGGGCCGGGCGTCATCAAAGCCGATGGTATAAGCGGCCGACTTGTCATCGAACCAGAGGCACTTTTCAAATTGCGGGACGAATTCCGGTTCGATCGCAATTTTGTTCAGCGGGACAGGCGGCGTTACGATATCCGGCTCTTTATCGCAGCCCGTCAGCAGGAACAGAACCACTATCAGGAGCAGAGGTGCATGCTTCATCGCATCATTTCTCAAGCAGTGTAGAACTGTTTGATGGTTTCACAAACGTAGAGCAGTTCCTCCTCCTTGAGCATCTCCGACATGGGCAGCGAAAGCAGCTGGCCCGCATAACTTTCGCTCAAGGGCAGGTCGCCCGCTTTGTAGCCAAGACCGGCATAGGCGTTTTGCTGATGGCAGGGAATCGGGTAATGAATGCCGGTGTAGACTTGATGGTCCCCGAGGTACTTGATCAGTTCATCGCGCTTGGGAACGCGTACACAGAAAATATGATACACGTGCCTGGCGCCGGCCATCTCCCGCGGCACCACCACTTCGGGTATGCCGGCCAGGGCACTGCGGTAAAGGTCCGCATTCCGCCGTCTTTTCTCCGTCCACTCCGGCAGGTACTTTAATTTGACGTCCAGTATGGCTCCCTGCATGCCTTCCAGTCGGTAATTGTGACCGATCAGGTCATGGTGATATTTGACCGCGGAGCCGTGATCGCGCAGCATCATCAACTTTTTGTACAGCGCCTCGTCATCGGTGATGACGGCGCCGCCCTCACCGTAGGCGCCCAGATTTTTGCCGGGGTAAAAGCTGAAGCAGCCGCAGATGCCGAAAGTGCCGGTCGACTGTCCGTTCAGGGTAGCCAGATGGGATTGAGCGCAGTCCTCGATGAGCAGCAGGTTATGCTTCGCGGCGATGGCTTTGATCTTGTCCAGCTGCGCGGGCTGGCCGTACAGGTTGACGGCGATGACCGCTCTGGTCCTGGAAGTGATGGCCTTTTCGATTTGAGCGGGATCGATATTATAATAGTCAGGCTCATGATCGACAAAGACCGGGGTAGCCCCGGCCAGACTGACGGCTTCGGGCGTGGCGAAAAATGTATTGGCCGGTACGATCACCTCATCGCCCCTGCCGATCTCGAGCGCCATCAGGCTGATATGCAATGCCGCCGTGCCGGAATTGACGCCGGCACAAAAACGGGCCTGGTGCGCGGCGGCGAAATGCTCTTCGAAGGCCTTGACAAAAGGGCCCGCGGCAAATGCACTCCGATCCAGTACCTGTTGAATGGCATCATCGATCTCCGGCTTGATGCTCTGGTATTGGCCTTTAAGGTCGAGAAAATTTACTTTCATTTTCCTTCTCCGCAATTGGGTGACCGGATCGTTCATGTAACTAAAGAGGCGGACGGACTTGATTGATCCCTGTCAGGGCAGGGGGTGGCGCCCCGATTCAAACTGTGAGAGGTGTTGTACTAGCAGCCCCATGGCCGCCGTAACGGTCACTCCTGCCAGACATTCACGGAGGCATGAGCGGTGTGCGCCGGTCGGGATAAACCGGATGCACGGCCAGCAGGGCACGGACTCATTGAAGAGATTGACAGCATGCGGATTCCATGCCCGGTTGCGGCGGGGATCCGTAGCTCCCCAAATGGCCATCTGCGGCCTCCCGAGCAGAGAGGCGACATGCATGAGGCCAGAGTCATTGGAAATAAAATAACGACTTTTTTCAAGGACTGCAATAGTAATCTCCAGATCATTGGTGACCAGAGGGATGAGAAAAGGCGCCTCCAGACTGGAGATCATCTCCCTTTCATCCGGTCCCAGAATCGCGACCGTGGGCGCACCAAACCGGCCGAATATCTCACCGGCGAGGGCGCGAAATTGAGCAGCAGGCCATCGTTTATAAACGGCCCCTCGTTTGCCCCCGGGGTGCATGGCAAAATATCCCGCCTCTCCGGTCGCACCATGCTTCTTCAGAAAACCGGCGGCGGCTTCCCGGCTGCGCGGGCTGATCGCTGGAGATGGATAGCCGGTGTCGATCTTCCAGTGCGCGGGCAGGAGTGTCAGATTCTGCTCGACATCATGCAGAGAGTAATTAATCGCCGCCGGAACGCTGTAGAGCGGCAGGAGGTAATGAAAATAGGGCTGAATGGGGCGATAGTCATGGATCCGGTTCTCCCGCGCTCCCAACCACAGCGGGAGCAGTTCCTGGGGCATCGAGAGGGTGGGGAAGGTGACCAGACAGAGATCGATGGCCTCCCGGCGCAGCGCCGCAGCCTGGCGCACCCGCTGGATTGCTGAAGATTTGAGCACGATCACCCGGTCAGCCAGACCGGCGGCTGTAAAAATGACCGCAGCGGACGGGCTGGCCAGGACGATGATTTCCATCGCCGGCCGGTTGAGTCGAAGGCTGCGGAGCAGCGGCAAAGCCATCACCGCGTTCCCCAATCCGATATCGGCAAGCAGTACCACCTTGCCGGGCTCATCGGCACGCCGCCGTCCGAGAATCATCCGGCGCAGAGTGAGCAGTGTCAGCAGGACCACCCCGAGCAGATGTTTGATTGCGTTACGCATGAGGAGTGCCACCCCACAACTTTTGCAGCCCGCGGCTGGCGGCGGCCATCTCCTCCCTGCGGAAAAAACCGCTCAGCCAGAGGATCACCGGGAAAGCGAGCAGCAGAAGCAGCCGGCCGGCATAGGAGAGCAGATTAAACCCGCTCATCCACACTCCCGCCAGATAGAGGGCTGCACCGGTCAGACCGATCTGCAGTATCGCTTTGTACTCGTAGGGAATGGCATACAGCCGCTGCGAGACCGCCGCCACTGTGATCCCCAGGAAAATGTTGCTCGCCAGTTTGGCCACCCCTGCGCCGGCAAGACCCCACCGCGGGATCATGGCCAGATTGAGCAGCACGTTCAGCAGTGCGGCCAGGACCAGGATGAAGGCCGAGTAGTGGTTTTTCTTTTCAACCTGTATGCCGATGGAGGTATAGTAATAGGTTCCATAGAAGATGAAAGAGAGGCAGATCAGGGGCAGAATGGCGGCCGCCTCCAGATAACCGGTCGTCGCCACAATGGCGATGACTTCGCGGGCAAAGAGCGACAGGCTCAGGGCGGCCAGCACCAGAACCAGGATCCACCAGGTGAAGAGCCTGGCGAAGAGCGGTTTGGCTTCAGGCTTTTTCACCATCGGAAAAAAAATGGCGGGCCAGGCCATCTGAAAAGCATTGATGGCCAGAGAGACCACCATGGCCAGCCGCATCGCCACGCTGTAGGCGGCCAGCTCCTCAAAACCGCGCGTGTATTTGATGATGTAGCGATCCGAGGCCTGCAGGACGAGATCACCCAGAGCGCTCGGCACCAGCGGCAGTCCGAACCCGAGCATATCGCGCAGCTCGTGAAAAGAGAAACGCGGCCGCCACTCCCTGCGGTTGACGTAAAGGTAGAGTGCGGCAAAGACCGCCGCGGTCAGGGTGTTGGCCCAGATAATGCCGGCCACCCCCATTTTCCAGTGCACCAGGAAAAGGAGATTAAGGGTGATGCCGATGATGCAGTTGGCGGCGGAAAGCCGTACGAAAAGGCCGGTCTTTTGGTCGATCCGCAGCAGGGACATGGGCACGGTGGCCGCAACAAGAAAAAAATCGCCCAGGAAAAGTATGCGCAGTAAAGAAGCCGACTCGCGCGAATCAAAAAGGCTTTGAGCCAGCTCGGGGGCAAAGCAGAAAAGCCCGGCGATCACCGTCAGGGAGAAGAGAGCAAGAAAGTATTGCGCCGTCGAGCTTATTGTCGCCCGGTCTCCGCCCTCTTTGTAGAGTACGCTGCGAAAAATTGCCGATCCCATCCCCAGCTGCAGAAAGATCATGGTCACGGTCGAAGTTAACAGCAGGATTTCGAGAACGCCGTATTCGCTTTTGCTGAGCATGCGCACATAGAGGGGCAGCAGAATGATATTGGTGACACGATTGAGAATGGTACCCAGAGCGTAGGCGAAGGATTGCCGGAAAATTTGCCGGAAAATAGACGTCATGCTCACGCCCGGGGATCGGTTGACCGTTCCAGCCGGGGGATGGCGAAGGTCAGGCCGAAACCGATCCACAGAAAGTTGCCGCTCAGCTGTCCCGGGCTGAAGAGCGCATTGGCGAAATAACCGACAAGCGCGGCAAAGACACCGATGTAACTGGCCTTGAGAAAAGGGGTTGAGAGGGAGTTCATCGTGGTAATTGCATAGCGAAAGTAGCGAACCAGCAGCCAGATAAAAAGAGAAAAGCCGATGATGCCCAGCTCGGCGAGGATCTCCATCGGCAGGGTATGGGATTCGAACACATCATAGAGCACCTGGCTGTGGGGCTTGTAGGTCTGTTCATAATAAACCGGGAACCCCCGGTAGCCGATGCCGAGGAAGTAGCTGTCCAGCAGCATATTCCATCCCCCGCGAAACAGAAAAACCCTCGTCATGCTCGATGGATCAGCCGATGCATCTGAGAGCGAGGTGAAGCGCATAAAAAAACTCTGAAAGAAAACGCTGTTCCACAGCAGGGGGATGGCAATGATAACCATAGCAATGGCTGTGATGAAGATTAATCTGCGGTACCTGGAATAGTAGATGACCACAGCCGCGGCGGCAATCATCGCCACCCAGGCGGCGCGTGAAAAGGTGCCGATCATCGCGATCAGCATCACCACCGATACCGGCAGCAGAATCAGCCGGATCAGCCCGGGTACCCCGCCATAGGTGATATAGGCAAAAGCCAATGCCAGGGCCAGCATGAGAAAAGTGGCAAAATAGTTGGGGTTTTCAAAGGTCGCCCCAAAACGCCCGAACACCTTGGCAAAACCGACGGCCAGCTGCATCATCGAAGTGGAGGTGCCGCCGATGGAGGTCAGAGCGAAAGCTGAAAGGGCCAGCGCGCTCAGAATAAGCGAAGCCAGAGCGAAAGCCAGCGTTATACGATCCCGGACTACATTGGTCGTCACATACATCACCAGGACCAGCGCCAAAAGCCGCAGAAAGTTGACGGTCGCATCCGCCCGGTCCGGGGTATAAAGCAGAGAAAAACTGATCATGGCAAGAAAAAGCAGCAGGGGCAAATCGATGGCAGTGCGTCGGAAATCCCCGCTCTTCCCCATCAAAGCGAGAAGCAGCCAGGCCGCCATGGAAACGGCAAAGCCGAGGTGAAAAATCGTGATCGGCGTGCCGGGTATTTTGCCCATCTGGTCCAGAGCGGTGCCGATGATCATGACCGCAACACCGTAGCCCGGATTCTTCACCATGAGCCAGAAGAGTCCGACGGCGATGACGAATCCGGTCAGGATGGCAAAACTGAGCAGAAACTCCGTCTTGATGGCGATTAAAAAATAGAGGAAAAAAATCAGCGCCGAGAGCCCGAGAGCGCGGGATTGCTCGCGCGCTGTGTATGGATTTGCCCTGTACATGGTAGTGCAGCCTATTTCCCTGGCTTGATCGATTTGAGATCCCGCTTGAGCTGCTCCGCTACCCAGGCATATTTTTCAAAAGTGCCCCGGTGTTCTGCCCGCATCCGGGAAAAATAGTCCTGGACGAGGATGATCAGGAGACTGACGATAAAGGCGAAAAGTACGGATACCAGAATCACGATCGCCCGCTTGGGGCGGCTTTTAAGAATGGGCGGGGTTGCCATCTGTAAAACCTGCAGCGTCGGCGTGTTTTCCATCTCTCTGATCCGCGCCTGCTCATACTGCTGTGTCAAGAGTTCGAAAATGGCTTCCTGAATCTTGACCTCGCGGTAAAGCCTGGCAAACTGCAGACCCAGGTCGGGCACCTTCTCCAGCGGGAGCAGGAATTCATCCATGCCGACACTGCCACCGGTTTTGCCAGCGCTGCCCTGTTTCATCTCCCGCAATACCTTGTCGATCTGTTGAATGCGGTTCTTCAGTTCAACCACCGCCGCATGAGAGGGGCTCATATCTTTGTTCATCACACCCAGCTGAATTCGCAGCGAGGTCAATTCGGCCATCAGCTCCGCGGCGCTCTCGACCGAAACCCGGGTTTGTTCTGGCAGGGAAAGGGTATTGTTCTTCTCCTGAAAGGTTTTAAGAGCTGACTCGGCATCAGCCAGTGCCTTTTTGGTTTCGGTCAGGCGCTCCTCAATAAAGAGACGCGAATTTTTCGCCTTGGACTGGCTGGTTGTCTGATTGATCTGGTCGAGGATCGTCACCATATAGTTGGCCACATCCGCCGCCAGGCGGGGATCTTTTTTCGCCTCGAAGGAGACCTTGAGGCTGCCGTCACGCCCCACTTCGGTCTTGACATGCTTGCGAAAAGCCCGCACCGCCAGATCGATATTGTCGCTCTTGTAGACGCGGTTGAGATCAAATTTGGCAACCGCCTCCTCTGCCACCCTGCGGCTTTTGAGGATGGTCTCATAGACATCGGCGCGGGTGGCCAGCATGGGCAGCTCATACCCGCTCGGTCCCAGCATCGAACCGGCGATTTCACCGAGTGCCCCACCCAGTCCGAACGAAAAACTGTCACTCATGGGCGGCAGGACGATCGCCTCGGATTTATACCACTTTGGCATCAACAGGCTGATAATCAGGGAAATCAGGGCGATGGAGATGACGTTGATGTAGATGATCTTTCGCCGTTGAACGATGGTGGCCAGCAAATCAATGAAATTCAGCTTGCCTTGATTCATATTCTCCCTCGATGGATGGCGGAACGAAAATTCAATAGGATGAATAATAACTATATTTTACAAAAATTCAGCAGGAAAATCAAACAAATAATAAACTGGCGCCGTCAATTGCCTGCTCCTTCCCTCCCGACCCTCACAGCAGCTGGCCGGGGCCTTCCAGATTTCAATTGCATATTAGCCCAATAAATTTTATATTTAACGTTACAAAAAAAGTGACCGGATGGCCATTTTCGACAATCTAAAATACGTGACCGAACGGATCCAGGCGGCCGCTCTGCGCAGCGGCCGGCAGGCCGATGAGGTCTCGCTGCTCGCCGTGACCAAAACAGTCGCTGCCGAGCGCATTCGTGAGGCCGCCGCTCTGGGCCTCACGCTCATCGGGGAAAACCGCGTCCAGGAAGCCTGGGCAAAATCTCAGCAGCTCACGGACCTGCCGTTATCCTGGCACATGATCGGCCATCTTCAAAGCAACAAAGTCAAGCGCGCGCTGCAATTCGCCACGCTCATCGAATCGGTCGACTCCCTGCACATTGCCCGCGAGATCGACCGTGAGGCCGCAGCGCAGGGCAAAACAATCGAGTGTTTCCTGGAGGTCAATACTTCCGGAGAAAGCAGGAAATTCGGCGTCACGCCGGATGGGGCGGAGGCTCTGGCCCGCGAAATCGCCAGCCTGCCCCGGCTGCGCCTGACCGGCCTGATGACCATCGGCGCGCTTTCTCCCGACTCCCAACGCATCCGTTCCTGCTTCCGCCTGCTGCAGGCGCTGCAGGAACGTCTCAACACTTCCGGATTAGGCATCAGCCAGCTCTCCATGGGCATGAGCGATGATTATGAAATCGCCATCGAAGAAGGAGCCACCATCATTCGCCTCGGCCGGGCACTGTTTGGAGAAAGAATTTAACCTCGGAGACCACTGTGAAACTGACCCCATTGGACATCCGCAAGCAAGAGTTCAAAAAAAGCATGCGCGGTTTTGATCCGGAAGAGGTGGAAGCATTCCTGATCATGGTCGCCGACGAACTCGAAATCGTTCTGCGTGAAAAAAACCAGCAGAGCGACGAGCTGATCAAACTGCGCACCCAGCTGCGCGACTACCAGCAGGTCGAGCACACCCTGCGCGAAACCCTGATGAAAGCCACCAGCACCGTCGAGGAATCGCGCTTCAACTCCCTGCGCGAAGCGGAACTGCGCATTCATGAGGCGGAACTGCAGGCCGAGAGGATCATCGAAAACGCCAAGGAAGAGCTGCAGGAGCTGCGCTCGGAGATCAACCTCCTGCGCGCCCAGAAGGAGTCCTTCTCCCGCCGGCTGCGCCATCTGCTCGAATCCCAGATCGAACTGCTCGATGTGCTCGGTATTGATGATGCCATGATCAAACAGAACGAGGGCGAGGAGCCCCAGGCCCCCTCCTTGCGCGGCAGGCTGCCGCGCCCGGTCCTCGCGGCCGAAAAGGAACAGCCGCCCGCGCCAGGGCTGGAACAGCCCCATCCACCCGCCGCCTTTGCCCCAGTGCAAACGCCGGGCGCAGCGCCGGCAGCCGTTGGCCTGGCGACGCCCCCACCGGCGAAACCAGCGTCATTCTTCAATGCGGAACCGGCCGCGCCCGCTGAACCCTCCGAACCGGATGCCGATTCCTTCTTTGCGCGCAGCGAAGGCCCACGCATCGTCCGGGGCGAGCGCCGTTTTGATGAGCCCACCGGCATGCGGTTCTCCGAGGAACCCGACGAGGAGCCCAACGAGAAAAACGGCGAAGAGGAAAAAGGCCGGGAAAACAATCTCTCAGATCAAATTGTTATCTAAACAGACGGCTGGTTCTCAGGAGCACGATGCAGTGGAATTAAAAAAACAGGTAGAGGAGGCGGCGGCCTGGATCCGCAGTCAGGAAGGACGTGCCTTCGATCTCGCCATCATCCTGGGCACGGGACTGGGCGCCCTGGCCGATGAATTCGGCGCCGCCCGCGTCATCCCTTACAGCGAGATCCCGCACTTTCCCGAATCGACGGTCAAATTCCATGCCGGCCGGCTCGTCCTTGGCGAGCTCGAGGGTAAAACCCTCCTGGTTATGCAGGGCCGCTTTCATGGCTACGAAGGCTACCCAATGCGGCAGATCACCCTGCCCGTCCGCGTCATGCACGCCCTCGGGATCAACCGGCTCATCATCACCAACGCTGCGGGGGGCATCCGCCCTGAATTGACGCCAGGCAGCATCGGGCTGATCAATGACCATATCAATCTGATGGGAACCAACCCCCTGATCGGACCCTATGATCCCTCGCTGGGCGTGCGTTTTCCGGACATGAGCGAGCCCTACAGCGCTGCTCTGCGCAGCCTCGCCCGGCGCATCGCCGCCGACCAGGGGGTGACGCTGCATGAGACCATCTTCGGGGCGGTCATCGGCCCCGCCTTTGAAACCGAAGCCGAAATCCGCATGCTGCAGATCCTCGGCGCCGATACCGTCGGCATGTCGGTGGTCCCGGAGACCCTGACCGCCAGACAGCTGGGCATGGAGGTGCTGGCCCTCACGGCGGTTACCGATCAGTCCCTGCCCGGAGCCATGGTCAGCGTCAGCCATGAAGAGGTCAATCATGTCGCGGCGGAGCTGGGGCCGCGCTTCCGCGCCCTGCTGCGCGCCATCATCCGCGCCTTGTAGAAGGAGCTGCGCATTATCCTCATCACCGGGCGCGCGGCCAGACCGGCAGAGACCATCGCCAGAGGGGCACAGCTCCTGAAGAAATATCTTTGAGTGCAGCATCGTTATAGAGTCATCTCTGAACGCAGAAAGAACGGAATTATCCCCCATGTACGAGCCCTTACCCGAAAAACTCAACTTCCCGGAGATCGAAAAGAGAGTCCTTGAATTCTGGCAGGAACAGAGGATTTTTGAGCGCAGCGTTTCGGAACGCGATGAAAACAGACCTTTCGTCTTTTTCGAAGGCCCTCCGACCGCCAACGGCCGGCCGGGCATCCATCATATCATCTCCCGTACCGTCAAGGATGCGGTCTGCCGCCTGCGCACCATGCAGGGCTACCGGGTCGAACGCAAGGCCGGCTGGGATACCCACGGCCTGCCGGTGGAGATTGAGGTCGAAAAAAGCCTCGGCCTGGACGGCAAGGACCAGGTCATCGAATACGGCATCGACAAGTTCAACGCCAAATGCCGGGAGAGCGTCTGGTCCTATCTGCAGGAGTGGGATGAAATCACCCGCCGGATCGGTTTCTGGGTCGATCTCAAGAATCCCTACATCACTTATACCAACGACTATATTGAATCGGTCTGGTGGATCCTCAAGGAGTTCTGGAAGAAGGGGCTCATCTATCAGGGCCATAAAATCCTCCCCTACTGCCCGCACTGCGAGACTCCTCTCTCCAGCCATGAGGTATCGCAGGGCTACGAGGAGGTGCGCGATCCCTCGGTCTATGTCCGCGCCAAACTGAAGGGTCAGAAAGAGACCTATTTCCTGGTCTGGACGACCACGCCATGGACCCTGATCTCGAACGTGGCCCTGGCGCTCCATCCTGAAATCGACTATGTCAAGGTGAAGCACCAGGATCAGTTTCTGATTCTCGCCAAGGCCCGCCTCGAGGTGCTCGAGGGGGAATTCGAAATCGTCGGCGAATTCACCGGCGAAAAACTGGCAGGGCTCGAGTATGAGCCGATCTATGACTTCGTCAAACCCGACAAGCGCAGCCACTATGTCGTGCTCGGGGATTTCGTCACCACCGGCGACGGCACCGGCATCGTCCACATCGCCCCCGCCTTCGGCGAGGACGATTACCAGCTCGGCAAGAAATACGATCTGCCGGTCCTCCAGCCGGTCGATAAGAGCGGCAAGTTCACCCCCGAGGTCACACCCTGGGCCGGCCTCTTTGTCAAGGAGGCGGACAAATCGATCATCCGCGAGCTGAAAGAGCGCGGCGTCCTCTACCGCTCCGAGCCGATCACCCACAGCTATCCGCACTGCTGGCGCTGCAAATCGCCCCTGCTCTATTACGCGCGCAAGTCCTGGTACATCCAGACCACCGCGATCAAGGAGCGGCTGATCGCCAACAACAAAAAAATCGACTGGTACCCGAAAGAGGTGGGTGAAGGCCGTTTCGGCGAATGGCTCGAAAACAACATCGACTGGTCGCTTTCGCGCGACCGGTTCTGGGGCACCCCTCTGCCGGTCTGGCGCTGCAGCCAATGCGATGCTCAGGAGTGCATCGGCAGCATCGCCGAACTGCGCGAAAAGGCCGCCAGCGAGGTCCCCGCGGATATCGATCTGCACAAACCCATGGTCGACCGGATCCTCCTCAAGTGCCCCGCCTGCGGCGGCGCCATGGAGCGCGTCCCTGAGGTGATCGACTGCTGGTTCGATTCCGGCAGCATGCCCTATGCCCAATGGCACTATCCTTTCGAAAACAAGGACAAGTTCGCCAAAAGCTTCCCGGCCGATTTCATCTCCGAGGGGGTCGACCAGACCCGCGGCTGGTTCTACTCCCTGCTGGTCATCGGAGCCTTTCTTTTTGACCAGCCGGCCTACAAGAGCTGCGTCTCGATCGAGCTGATCCTTGACAAGGACGGGCAAAAGATGTCCAAGACGCGCGGCAACGCCGTCGCCCCGCTCGAGTTTCTCGACAACCAGGGCGCGGACGCCCTGCGCTGGTATCTGCTCACCGTGAGTCCGCCCTGGCTGCCGACCCGGTTCGATCCCGAGGGGGTGCGCGATGTGCTGCGCAAATTTCTCGGCACCCTGGCCAACACCTATTCGTTTTTCGCGCTCTATGCCAACATCGACCGCTTCTCCTATGCGGCTTCGTCGCGTATTCCGGTCGCGGACCGCTCTGAACTGGACCGCTGGCTCTGTTCGTCCCTGACGGCGCTGACCAAACGCGTCAATGACAATCTCGCCCGCTACGACCTGACCAGGGCCTCGCGAGCCATCTCCGACTTCGTCATCGACGATCTCTCGAACTGGTATGTGCGCCGTTCCCGCCGCCGCTTCTGGAAATCGGAGATGGGCGCTGACAAACTGGCGGCCTTTCAGACCCTCTATGAGTCGCTTCTGACCGTCAGCCGGCTGATGGCGCCGATGGCGCCCTTCATGGCCGATGAGATCTATCGCAAGCTCAATGACGGCGGCGCCGGGCATGCCGACAGTGTCCATCTCGCCACCTATCCCCAGGCGGGGGAAGCCCCATTGGATTATCGCGATGAAAAGCTCGAGGTGCGCATGGATCTGGTGCGCCGCATCGTCTTTCTCGGCCGCTCCCTGCGCAACGAAGCCGGCACCAGGGTGCGACAGCCCCTGGCCGCGATCATCGTCCTGGCCCGCAGCGAAGAACAGCGCCGGAATATCGAGGGCATGGCCGGTCTGGTTCTCGACGAGCTCAATGTCAAGTCCCTGCAGTTCGTCAGCGACCAGAAAGCGCTGCTCAGCCGCCGCGCCGAGCCCATCTTTAAAAATCTCGGTCCTAAATTCGGCAAAAACGTCAACAAAGCGGCCGAGGCAATTCGCGCTTTCAACGAAACCGACATCGACTCCCTCCTCACCAGCGGCAGCAAGCAGATGGTGATCGAGGGTCATGAAGCCCGCATCACCACCGACGATATCACCATCCAGACCGAAAACAGGGAGGGACTGGTTGCCGCCAGCGAAGGTGATCTGACCGTCGCCCTGGACCTCAACCTGACCGAAGCCCTGCGCCATGAAGGCCTGGCGCGTGAGTTCGTCAATCGGGTGCAGAACATGCGCAAGGAGGCCGGCTTCGAGGTCACCGACCGCATCCATATCTGGCTGCAAACCTCCGCAGAGCTTGAGCAGGCGGTCGCCAGCCAGAGCGAGTATATCAACAGCGAAACCCTGTGCGAATCCCTGCACCTGGGGGCCACAGGCGGTACCTTCCAGAAAGAGCTCAAGATCGAAGATCAGACTCTTCTGGCGGGCATTTCTCGTCTATAAACAGCACCATTTTTTTGCCTGGGAGAAAGATAATGACCGAAGAACAACTGGCCTACTTCAAGAAGCTCATCATGGAAAAACGTGACCGGATGCTCATGGAGCTGGATCATATGAAATCGAGCGGCCTCAACACCTCGATGAAAGAGACCTCCGGGGATCACTCCTCCTACTCTTTCCACATGGCTGACCAGGGCACCGATACCATGGACCGTGAGCAGCAGTACTTCTTCGCCGCCCGCGACGGCAATCTGATCTATCACCTCAATCTGGCTCTCGAGCGCATCGAAAAAGGCGAATATGGTTCGTGCGTTCAGTGCGGCAAGGAGATCAGCATCGAACGCCTGGAGGCCTCACCGCACGCCCGGCTCTGCATCGAATGCAAGTCCAAAGAGGAGCTGTTGAAAAGATAGCCATGAAATCCTACCGCATATTATGGGTCTCACTTTTCCTTTTCATTCTCGATCAGGCGACCAAATGGGTCGTCGCGTCAAATATGCGTCTCCATGAATCGATTCCGGTACTTGGGGATTTTTTCCGTTTGACCTATGTCGAAAATCCCGGCATGGCCTTTGGAATTCGCATCAGCAACAACCTCTTCTTCACTGTCTTCGCGGTGGTCGCCAGCATCGTCATCATGCTCTATCTCTTCAAGCTGAAAGAGCAGCAGCGATGGGCGCGGCTTTCGATGACCATCATCCTTGGCGGCGCCCTCGGCAATCTGACCGACCGCATCATCCGCGGCAAGGTGGTCGATTTTCTCGATTTTGAATTCTTTGATATTCACATTCCGGCTTTCAAGCTCTTCTCCATCCCCTTTGCAGGCTACAGCCTGGAGCGCTGGCCGGTTTTCAATGTGGCGGACATTGCCCTCAGCGTCGGTATGGTCATGCTGCTCGTCTACATCCTTTTTTTCGAAGAGGATGAGCAGCTGGTCGAGGCCGGGGCCGGCGATACCTCGGAAATGATCCGCTGACCATATCGAGGAGAGATGGGATCAGCAATGGAGAGCGCTTTCCGGCTTGTTATCATCGAGGAAGAGGCCCAGCAGGCCGAGATCATCGCGCGTGAGTTCAAGAACGCCGGTCTGCTCGGGGAATGGGTACGTGTCAGTTCCGCCAAGGGCTTCTCCCAGGCGCTGGCGGGCAAACCCGATATCATCATCGCCAATTATTTCCTCCCCGCTTTCGATGCCCTGCAGGCTCTCGCCCACCTTGAGGAGCATCATCTCGATATCCCCCTGATCGTGCTCTCCGGCAGCCTCGACAGTGAAATGGCCGTGGCCTGCATGAAGGCCGGCGCCGCCGATGTCATCCAATCCGCCCATATTTTCCGTCTGGCCGCCTCTGCACGCGAGGCCATCGAAAAAAAGGAACAGGAACGGCGCACCCGGCGCATCGAAAAAGCCCTGCGCTTCACCAAATTCGCCGTCGACCACGCCGCTGTCGCCATCTTTTGGCTCAATCACGAGGGCCGCTTCGCCCTCGCCAATGAAGCCGGCCTGAAGATGCTCGGCTATACCATGCCTGAACTGGGCGCTCTCTCGATCTCGGCTGTCGATCCCAACCTGGTGCCGGAAAAATGGAAGGTACTCCTCAAGAGCATGGCCAGCCGCCATGCCGCCACCTTCGAAAGCCGCCTCAGCACCAAATCGGGGCAGATCATCCCCGTCGAACTCACCCTCAATGACTACCAGCTCGACAATCAGGATTTTGTCCTCTGCTTCGCGCATGATATCAGCGACCGCAAACGCTCCGAAGAGGATCACTTGCGCCTGGTCATCGCCATCGAACAGGCGGCCGAAAGCATCATGATCACCGACGTCGAAAACAGGATCCTCTACGTCAATCCCGCCTTCGAGCGCGTCACCGGCTACGACAAGGATGAGGTCCTCGGCAAGAAACCGAATATTCTCCACAGCGGCAAGCATGACGCTGGTTTTTACCGGGAGATCTGGACCACCCTGATGAGTGGCAAAAGCTGGCACGGCCACTTTATCAACAAACGCAAGGACGGCACCCTCTTCGAGGAAGAGGCGACCATTTCGCCCATCAAGGAGAGGGGGGGACAAATCATCAGCTACGTCGCGGTCAAGCGCGATGTGACCCACGAAATCGATCTGCAGAAACAGGTCTATCACGCCGAGAAGATGGATGCCATCGGCCGCCTCGCCGGCGGCGTAGCCCACGATTTCAACAATCTCCTCACCATCATCAACGGCTACTCCGAGCTGATGATCAAATCTATCGTGCCCAGCGATCCGCTCTATGGCCATGTGCAGCAGATCATCAAGGCCTGCGCACGCGCCTCCACCCACACCAAACAGCTGCTCGCCTTCAGCCGCCGCACCCCGATGGAGCAGAAGGTGATCGATCTCAACGCCACCCTCATCGACATGGTGAGCGTGTTGAAACGGCTGGTCAATGAAAACATCGATCTGGTCACCCGCTTCAAGGAGGGCACCGGCAACATCAAGGCCGATCCGGCGGAAGTGGAGCAGATCATCGTCAACCTGGTGGTGAACGCACGCGATGCCATGCCCAGGGGCGGAAAGCTCATCATCGAAACCGACCGGGTCACCCTCGACCAGAAGTACTGCCGCAACCATATCGACGCCACCCCCGGCGAGTACATGCTGCTCTCGGTGCAGGACAATGGTGACGGCATGAACGAGGCGACCCAGGCGCGCATTTTCGAGCCCTTTTTCACCACCAAGGATCAGGGCACCGGATTGGGTTTGCCGACCGTCTTCGGGATCGTTCGCCAGAATAAAGGCCATGTGGAGTGTTACAGTGAGGTGGGCAAGGGAACGCTCTTCAAGATCTTTCTGCCGCTGGTGGCCGAAGCCGCCGTGGAGACCGACCTGCGCTCCGTTTATGATACTCTGCCGAGGGGGAAGGAGACTATTTTACTGGTCGAGGATGAGGAGGATGTGCGGGTGCTCACCTCCCGCATGCTGCAACTGCAGGGCTACAAGGTCATCGAAGCGGCCCTGGCGGGGGAGGCCTTGATCGCCAGTGAACGATCCAAACAACCCATCGATCTGCTGCTGACCGATGTGGTCATGCCGCAAATGGGCGGGGCTGAGCTGGCCGAGCGGCTCCGCAGCACCAACCCCGGCCTTAAAGTTCTTTACATGTCCGGTTACGCCAGCGATGTGCTCATGGCCCACGAAAACGTCGACCGGGAGACAGTAGCCTTTATCGCCAAACCCTTCACCCTCGAGAATATCACCAAAAAAGTGCGCGACGTGCTGGACCAGAACTGATCCGGCCGCAGCCGTATCCCCCTCAACGCGCCACGATCACCTTGCCCACAGCATCAACTCCGGCCGCCCCCTCCTGGCCGGTGCTGCGGGCGTGCACCCGGTACAGATAGACCCCGTTGGCCACCGGATCCCCTTCCGCATCCGTTCCATCCCACACTTCAGGATAAATATTAAATCCCACCTCGGCCTGCATCGCCGGGAACCTGCGCACCAGCCGGCCGGCGACGGTGTAGAGCTGAAGCGTGACCTCCGCATCCCGGCTCACCTCAAAAGTGAACTGGGTACGATCCGTCATCGGATTGGGGTAGTTGAGGAGATTGCCCAGGGTCAGATCCGATTCGGCCACCACCACGAACTCGATCTCTGCGATGTTGGAGTTGTTGGAGTTGTCCCAGGCCTTGAGCGAAAGGGTATGGCGCCCCGGCGCAAGCTGCGCGAGCAAATACTGGAGCTCACCGGAGGTATAACTGCCTTTATAATACTGGAAATATTCTGTGATGTTTCTGCCCTCGCCGTCGTCCAGAGTCATGATGATCTGATGACCGATGTCACCGGCGATATTGACGCCGCTCAGGGAATCGCTGATCTGGACGTGGAGGAGGGGATTGCTGGTGGTGAAATCGCCCGAAGCAAAGGAGGGGTTGCCGAAATGGACCTTGATCATCGGCCCCTCGCGGTCGATCAACCCCATCGCCGAGCCGTCCACCATCAAATTATTCATGTAGCCGGTGCCGTCGCCTTCCGGGCTCCAGAAATAGAGACTGATGCGTCCGTCGCTGCCGCCGTAGGAGATGTCCTTGGGCACGATGAATTGAGCGCTGAAACGGCCGGCCCCGCTCACAGCGGTGCCGCGGAAGATGGTGTTGCCAGGCAGAATATAATTGACGGTTGAGCCGCCCTCGCTGACGTAGGTGCGCGGCTTGCGGGCGTCGAAAACCCGCAGCTGCAGCGTGCCATCGAAATCCTGCCATGAGGCGCCCTCTTTCACCACGCTGCCCTTGACTGTAAAGTGGGTCAGCGCCTGCAGGGTGGCGCCCGGCGACAGGGTGTCGACACTGGCTCGATAACGCGGCGCCGCCAGGCGCATGGCCGGATCGCCGAGCAGGACAAACTTTTCATTGTTGAGCTGGCTGGCCGACGAACCCCGCTTGGCCAGCATCAGGGCATCGCCGACGCGGGCGACCTTGCCCGAAGACTCGTAGCCGCTGAAAAGATAGTTGAAGATGTTGTAATTCAGGGTGGCATTTTCGCTCGAATAGACCAGCCGCGTCGAGGAGATCATGCCGATAGCCCCGCGTCCCGTCGCACTGACCAGATATTCGGCGAAGCTCTGCTTCTGCGGCTGGTCCCAGTAGGCGAACTCGCAGGTCGAGGCGATCCAGAGTGCATAGCGCCGGGCATTCTGGACCTTGTCAAAATCGGTCGAGAGGTTAAAGATGTTCTCGTGTGTGAGCAGTTCGTCGGCACCGTGACCGATGAAATTGACGATCAGGCTGCCCTGGTTGACGCGGTCGATAAAAGCGGCGCTCGCCTGCGGCTTGGTCACTCCCGAGATGCTGGCTGTGCGCACCGCCGGAAATTCCATCAGGTAGATCTTTTCGACATTCAGGGCTGCGGGCACATAACGCTCCGCCAGCCACTCCGCCTGCCGTGTGTGCTCGAGTTCCTCCCCCTTGCCGCCGGAGACCAGCTCGTCATCCCCGACGATGGTCACGGTTTTGCGCCACTCCTCCGCCAGCGATTTGGTCTCATACTCGATCAGTTTGGTGACCACGCCCTGCGCTTCATCGACCGTCTGCACCGGCAGCCGCCCGATGGCCATCTGCATGCCGTTGTTGGACCCCTTGAGGTAGGTGAACCAGTCGTCGCTGGTGCGCGACGCGATCTCGGAGGTCTCCGGACTCTCGTAGGGGGGGATCAGATTGGGCGTGCTATAGCGATAGATATTACGAAAATCATAGTGGCCGTCGCCGAAGAGCAGGACATACCCGGGGGCTCCCCAGTTGGTGTAGGCATAGGCGAGGAAATCGCGCAGGGCGACCGGATCGGTCAAACCCCAGCTGAATTCATCGAAAACATCCGAGATCTTGACCACCTCGGTCTCGAGGCGGTCGCTGGAGTTCCAGTCCTCGCGCAGGCTTTCAAGCTGGCTGGCCTGCTGATAGAAATTGTCGTGGGTGACGATGATATAGTCGACGTCGCGGGGACGGCGCAGATCGGAGGAGGGATCCCGCCGGATCTCTGTCACCGCCATATAGGCGGCCGGGGTCACAGCCAGGTAACGGCGCGGACTCTGGTCGTTGACCTCATCTGAAAAGCGGATCTTCGCACCGGCGATCTGTGCGCCCTCTATGACGCTCACCTCGTGGAAGGAGGTGATGTCATAGACCGCAATCTCGGCACGTTCAAAATTGCCGATCTCATAGAGCGCGACGCCCGCGCGCAGGGGGGAATTGAAAATGAGCTGGTCGCCGGCAGGCTGGAATCTGCGCTGATACTCGACCTCCACCCAGTCGACGTAAGCCTGACTGATGTCCGAGGTCGCACCGTACTCGATCCCCAAGGTATTACCGCCATCGAGAAGCACCCCTGCAGAGGTGAACTCGGCCTGGCGGGGAGTGTAGGCGCTCAGCTGCCCGGAGAGGCTGAGCTGGCCAAGGCTGTTGCCATTGGCATTCATCTTGAAGGAATGGGAGCCCGAGGTCGTTCCCGCCACCTGGAAGCGGAAAACAGCCGCCGCCTGCGGCACCGCGCCCGGCAGGGAAAAGGATTGCGAATAGATATTCTTGTCCCTCGCCAGCTCGAATCCAAGCCAGTCGGAGCCGGACTTGTAGATATTGGCGCGGTCTTCCTCGTTGAAGGCCAGATCGCGGAAGCTGCTTTCGGCTTCGCCGATGACCGGCAGTGAGGTGCGGCTTTGCATCCTCTTGCCCCGGGTGAGCCCGAAAGTGAGCCAGTAGACGTTGTCATAGCCATAGCGGTTGATATAGTGGCGGTACTTGCCGTCCGAGCTGGAATAGTATTTTCCTTCCAGCGAACGGCCGTAGAAAAGAATAAAGTCCCCGCTGTCCAGACGGCCGTCCGACTCTCCATTCACGAGGATGGCGTTTTCGACAAGCGAATCTGGCCTGGCGGCGGAGACGTTTTCCGGCAGCTCACGACCGCCGTTATTGAAGAGCTGGATGGTGGCCGGATCCACCGAGGCGATGGGTACGCCCGCCTGACTCAGAGCCGCCGTGGTGATCTTGTACAATCCCTCCCTGCCGCCGGTGCCATCGCCGCGGATGATGATCTTGTACCAGTTGTCGCCCGGAAAGAGGGTCCGGACTGTTTTCGCCAGCTTTACCGCTTCGTTCGTCCGCCACGCCCGCGCCTGCTCTGCGTTGACCAGCAGATTCCGCAGCAGGCCATCCTCAGCAGCTCCGGTGGCGGAGAGGCTGTTCCTCTGCACGGCGGGTGAAAAAGTGAGTTCCGCGACGATGCGCCGGTAGAGACGCACCTGGCGGTTAGCCGGCGAGGCCTGCAAAGGGTGGAAGGTCACTTTCACCGTGCGCTGCCCCCTGAAATCCTCCGGTTCGGCGATGCGGACGATATCGGGCGCATACTCCTGACGGCCATACTCCGCTGCGTCCCGCCGGTAGTCGGTTCTCGTCAACTGGCCATCCGGGACGATCCGCCCCATCGGCAGCACCGTGGAAGAACGCGTCTCATACTCGGCCGAGAGGATGCGCAGCGCAACCCCGCCCGCAGGCGGAATGCCGGCGACCACCGTCCGGGCGGGCAGCTGCGGCGCACCCGGCGTGCCGGTCAGCTCCGCCCCGCTGAACAGGTAATTCTGATAGAGCTGCCCGTCAACGCGCACCGAGTCCATGCGCCAGTTCTCGGGGACGAACTCAAGCACGAGCTGGCTGCCTGAACTGGAGAGCACGTGGACGCCCTGCGTCCCCGCAGCCCAAAGGGCCGCCGGCAAGAAACTCAATAAAGCAAAAAGAATATATCGACGCATGCTGATCCTGTCCGGTAATTCCATAAGTTTTAGTTTTGAGGGCAGGAGAATGAATCCCCTTCCTCCGCCCCGGCCCCGGCATAACCGCAGACGCGGCCGGTGGTGGGATGCTTCTTTCCCCATAATTTGTCGAAGAGCCGGACCAGCACGAAAGCCAGCGCCAACCCGGTGAATGCCCCGGCGATGCCGATCCCCTCACCGGCGGGCCAGACTTGCGGACGCCAGGTGATAGCGGCGTAATAGCCGGCCGCCATGCCGAAAAGAGGAAAAAGAAAGACGAGAAGGGTGTGGCCAATGACCTGCCCGGAAGCGATTTCGCACTCGATCACACTGCCGGCCGGCGCGCCGATTTCATTCTCCGCCTCGATGATGCGCTCCTGCGGCTCCCCCAACTCGATGCAGCCATGACATCCCGCGCACTGCGGCGAACGCAGTATCCGCACCTGCGCCACCATGCCGCGATTGGAGAGAACGACTCCTGTTTCCCGCATTGCTTTCATCCCGTCAAAAAAGAGTATAGAAGTGTAACATCCCCCATCCGGGCTTTGTTCCACCGGCTCAAAGGACCTGAAAGGTGACCGGATCGCTGCATACCGGCCCGTCACGGCCGTGGCCGCGCACAACCAGGCGGTGACTGCCGGGAGTCAACGGCCAGCGCAGGCGAAAGGGGCTGCGTCTGCGCGCCAGCGTGCTGTCGCCGATCATCCACTCGATCTCGCCAATGCCCTCCGGCACAACCGCTTCGAGAAGAATGGTCTGATACTCCCGGCGCAGAACCGGATCAATGCGCAGGATATCGCCATCTTTCGGGAAGGTGATGGCCAGCCGCGGCTCCCCTGCCCCTGCGGCGGCGGAAGTGGAAACCGGAGGCAAAGGCAGATCATTGGCCGCCATCCAGCCCCGGTATTCCGGCGGCCACACCTCATAGAGCATCTCCTTGATCTCGGCGCGCGGTGTGGCCGGCGTCGCCGGCAGGCCGCTGCGGCGGTCGAGCGCCACACGGCGATGGACGCTGCATCCAGAACGGGGTTCGGTGCCGGCGATGAACCATTCCTCCGCACTTCCGGGACAGGAGGCCGACGGCCGCTGTCCGGATACCGGGCAGATGGGGCTCTGCACCAGGCCCGGCGGCACGGGAAAGGGCGCCGGATCAAAGCCGGCATGCAGCTCGAGCATGATGTCGCGGAAGAGCGGCGCCGCACCGGTAATCCCGCTGATCTTCTCCATCGGCTGCCCGTCGAAATTGCCCACCCAGACCCCCACCGTATAGGCGGTCGTATACCCGGCCGTCCAGTTGTCGCGGAAATCCTTGGTCGTCCCCGTCTTGGCGGCGCAGGGGAAGGGCAGATGGAGCGGACCGCCGAGGCCGAAGGCCGGCGCCCGCGCATGAGGGTCGCTGAGGATGTCACTGATAATGAAGGCGGCGCTCCGGGAAAAGGCACGGAGACCGTTCAGCTCCCCGCCCGCCCCCTCTTCCCCCTCCGCCAGGGCTTCCCCGGCAGCCTGGTCGCTGAGAAAATGGATCGGGCGCAAAAGCCCGCCATTGGCGAGGGCGCGATAGGCGTTGGTCAGCTCGCTCAGGGAGACCTCGCCATTGCCGAGAGTCAATCCCGGCCCGTAGAATGAGGCCGGCTTTTGCAGGGTGGTGAAACCGGCCTGGTGCAGCCTCTCAAGCAGCAAATCGACGCCGAGGGCCTCGAGCAGCCGCACAGTGGCGACATTATAGGAGCAGGCCAGAGCGGTGCGCACGCGCACCGGACCGTGATACTTTTCGTCATAGTTATGGACCAACGCACCGCCCCCCTCCCCGCCCGCATAGCTCTCCATGTCAGCGAGCAGGGAAGCGGCCGTAAAACCGTTCTCGAGGGCCAGGGCATAGGTGAAAGGTTTGATCGCCGAGCCGGGCTGCCGCAGGCTGCGCACGCCGTCCACCTGTCCCTGATGAAGGGCGTCAAAAAAGTTGCGCGATCCCACCCAGGCCTTGACCGCACCGCTGTTATTTTCAAGGACCAGCACCGCGGCATTGGTGACATGATTCGCGGAGAGCTGGGCGAGATGGCCATCCACCAGCTGTTCGACACGGGACTGCAAAGTGCTGTTGAGGGTGGTATGAATCTCGTACTGGTCCGCTCCGCTCTGCTCCAGCACCATCTGACAGAAATGGGGGGCCGCAAAGACGCTCCGGCGCGCAGCCACCTCGATCGGCTGCGCAGAGGCGTCGCTGCAGCGCTCGACCGAAATCACCTCCTGCCTTCGCATCGCCGCCAGAACCCGCAGCTGGCGTTCCCGCGCGCGCGCCATGCTGGTATAGGGATTGTAGCCGCTCGGCGACTGCGGCAGTCCGGCCAGAAAGGCCGCTTCCGCCAGAGAGAGCTGACTGGCGGGCTGCTGAAAATAGATCCGGCTCGCCGCCGCCACGCCAAAGAGCTGATTGCCGAAGGGGGCGCGGTTGAGATAGTGCTCGAGGATCTGCTCCTTGCTCAACCAGAGCTCCAGGCGCAGGGCGAACAGGGCTTCGGCCGGCTTGACGTACCATCGCCGCGGCAGATGATAGATCTGCCGCGCCAGCTGCTGGGTCAGGGTCGAGCCGCCGGAGAGCACCTCGCCGCCGCGCAGATTCAGCCAGGCCGCCCGGAGAAGAGCTAAAGGATCGATGCCGGGATGGCTGAAGAAGCGCTTGTCCTCGATAGCGACGATCGCCGCCGCGATATCCGGCCCCATCTCGTGCAGGGGTATCCAGGCGCCCCGCCCCTCTTCATCCGACAGCACCTCGCGCAGCAGCCTGCCGCGGTCGTCATAGATGCGCCGGGAATGGAGCCGGCTGCTGTCCAGACGCGCGGCGGAGGGAGGGATTACGATCAGCAGCGTCAGCAGGAGCCCCAGCCCTGCGGCACCATATAAAAATGCTTTTTGCTTCATGATTTTCCACAGGTGTCCGATTCCGGCTAAATGTAACAATAAAGAAGCGGCAAACAAAGAACCAAATGGGGCGGCCTCCGCAAGACCTGCTGTTTTTGCTTGATAATCATCATATTTTTAGCTATGTTCAGGAGCCAAACAAAAAGGTGCCCGTAATGCCTTGTCTCTCCTCCAAACAAGTCCGGCTTCATCACTCTTTTCATCCCCTGTCCGCTCCATTCATCCCCTGCCTGAAGAAAAGATCATACCTTATGCAGCCTAATCAGGAGAATCTTGCATGAATTATGAAACACTTTTCGCCGATCGCACCAGCAACATGGGTGCCAACATCATTCGCGAAATCCTCAAGGTCGTCGGCCAGCCCGGCATGATCTCCCTGGCCGGCGGTTACCCCGCCCCCCAGAGTTATCCCGTTGAGGTCATCAAGCAGCTGAGCACGGCCGTCCTGGAAAAGTACGGCACCAAAGCCCTCCAGTATGATATGACCGATGGCTTTTTACCCCTGCGCGAAGCCCTGGTCCCCTACCTGGCCAAAAAAGGGGTCAACAGCACCGCCGCTGGCATCTGCATCACCAGCGGATCACAGGGACTGCTGGACGCCCTCGGCAAGGTGCTCATCACCCCCGGCGACGTGGTTGCGGTCGAGGGGCCGACCTACCTGGGCGCACTCTCCGCTTTCAATCCCTATGGACCCCGGTACCTCTGCGCGGCCATGGACGATGAAGGTATCCTCCCCGATGCCCTCGAACGCATTCTCGCCGCCCATCAGGTCAAACTGGTCTACCTCGTGCCGACCTTCCAGAATCCGACCGGCCGCTCCCTGGGTGTGGCCCGCCGCCACCAGATCGCGGAACTCCTCACCAAATACGACGTCCTGCTCTGCGAAGACGACCCCTACAGCGATCTGCGCTATCGCGGGGATGCCCTGCCGACCATGTACTCCCTGATCCCCGAGCGCACGGTCTACACAACTACCCTCTCCAAGGTCTTCGCCCCGGGCCTGCGCATCGGCATCTGCGTCGCCCCTGAGCCGGTGAGAAAATGGCTCGTGCTCGCCAAACAGGGGGTCGACCTGAACACCAGCACCTTCAACCAGGCCATGGCGGCCGAGTACCTGCTCGGCGGCCATCTCGAGAAGCAGATCCCCAAGATCATTGACCTCTACAAGCCCAAACAGGAGGTGATGCTCAAGGCTCTCGACCTCTATTTCCCGAAAAGCTGGAACTATAACAAGCCGGAGGGCGGTATGTTCATTTGGGTCGAAGGGCCCAAAGGCACCGATGCCGAAAAACTCTACTGGAAATGCATCGAGCGCAAGGCCGCTTTCGTGCCCGGCAAGTTCTTCTTCCCCTGCGAAGGCGATGGTCTCGAAACCATGCGCCTCAACTATACCATGTCCTCGGAAGATGAAATCGAACGCGGCATCAAGATCATCGGCGACACCATCAAGGAAGGTTTTTAGACCAGCCGGAACAGCGGCACCGCCATCCGGCGCATCAACAATCCACCTGTCACTACCGGAGGTTCAATGAAGCGTCTTCTCTCCCTTCTTTTTTCTCTAGTCATCATGACCGCTGCGGCAGAAGCCTGCACCAATTTTCTCGTCACCCCCGGCGCGGCCGCGGACAGCTCCAGTATGATCACCTATTCAGCCGATTCGCACACCCTCTACGGCGAACTGATCTACCTTCCCGCCGCCAGGCATATTGAGGGAACCCTTATCAATGTCTATGACTGGGACAGCGGCAGCTACCTCGGCCAGATCAAACAGGTGGCCGAGACTTATGCCGTTGTGGGCAACATGAATGAACACCAGCTCGCCATCGGCGAGACCACCTTCGGCGGACGCCCTGAACTGCACAATCCCAAGGGCGGGCTTGATTACGGCAGCCTGATGTATTTCGCCCTGCAGCGGGCCAGAAACGCCCGTGAAGCGATCAGGGTGATGACCAGCCTGGTCGAAGAATACGGCTACTGCAGCGGCGGCGAGTCCTTCTCCATCTCCGATCCCCGCGAGGTCTGGATCCTGGAGATGATCGGCAAGGGTGAGGGCAAGCCCGGCGCCCTCTGGGTGGCGCGCCGCGTCCCCGACGGCTACATCTGCGGCCACGCCAACCAGGCGCGCATCCGCCAGTTCCCCCTCAACGATCCGCAAAACTGCCTCTTCGGCAGGGATGTCATCTCTTTTGCCCGGGAAAAGGGCTACTTCTCCGGCGCGGACAAGGAATTCAGCTTTGCCGACACCTATGCCCCGCTCGATTTCGGCGCCCAGCGCTTTTGCGAGGCGCGGGTCTGGGCCGGCTTCCGCCGCGCGGCCCCCTCCCTCCAGCTGCCCGGCGACTATGCCCGCGGCGTCCCCGGCAGCGAGCCCTTCCCCCTCTGGATCAAACCGGACAAAAAATTGACCGTTCGCGACGTCATGGAACTCATGCGCGACCATTACGAAGGCACTGAGCTCGACATGACCAAGGACGTCGGAGCCGGACCCTACAGCCTTCCCTATCGCTGGCGGCCGATGACGTGGAAAGTGGACAGCGTCACCTACATCCATGAGCGCGCCACTTCGACCCAGCAGACCGGCTTTTCCTTTGTCGCCCAGTCGCGCGCCTCGCTGCCCGACCCGATTGGGGGCATCCTCTGGTTCGGTGTCGATGACACCTACTGTACCGTCTACGTGCCGATGTACTGCGGCATCAACCGCATCCCCCGCAGTTTCGCCGTCGGCGCCGGCTCATTCGACGCCTTCTCCTGGGATTCGGCCTTCTGGGTGTTCAACTTTGTCTCCAACTATACCTACTCCCGCTACAGCGACATGATCAAGGAGGTCCAGATCGTCCAGCGGGAACTCGAAGGCCAATTCATCGCCCAGGTCCCGCAGATCGACCGCGCCGCACTGGCGCTCTATAAAACCTCACCCTGGCAGGCGCGCGATTACCTCAGCGATTTTTCCGTCGGCGCCGGCGAGCTGACCGTCGCGCGCTGGAAAAAACTTGGAGAATTCCTGATCTGGAAATTCCTCGACGGCAACCTCCGGGATGAAGACGGCGGCGTGAAACACCCGCCCTACCCCGAAGCCTGGTACCGGACTATAGCCGATCAGACCGGCGATCGCTATAAAGAGATCCCCTGGCCGAAAAAATAGGCTCTGGATTGGTCCGCCCGTGGACCGGCACCTTGCGGGTGCCGGTCCACGGCGGTAACTACTGAAAGGAAAGACTGCCGTGGATTGGGCTACCCTTCTCACCGGCCTTATCATATTCTTCGCCCGCGTCACCGACGTCACCCTCGGCACGGTGCGTACGATCGCCATCGTCCATGGCCGGACCAAAATCGCCTTCATGCTCGGCTTCGTCGAGGTCAGCGTCTGGCTCCTCGTCGTCGCCAAGGTACTGGCGGAGGTCTCGGCCCAGCCGATTCTCACGGTTTTTTATGCAGCCGGTTTCTCCACCGGTAATGTCGTCGGCATCCTTCTCGAACGGCGCATCGCTTTCGGCAATACGGTACTGCGCGTCATCAGCGCCGAGGAGGGGGACCGGATCGCCGAACTCTTGCGCGCTGCCGGCTACGCGGTAACCGTCTTCCCGGGCGAAGGGCTCAACGGCCCGGTCAGCATGCTGGTCGTGGTCTTTCCGCGCAAAGAGCTGCAGGATGTGCTCACCCTGGTGAAAAAGATCTCGCCCCAGGCTTTTTATATCACCGAACAGGCCGGCAGTGTCAGCAAGTTCTATCGCCCCACCCTCCAGCCCCCCACCGGCTGGCGCGCCGTGATCAAGAAGAAATAGCGCACCCCATAAAAAAAGGCTGCAGGAGCTCCTGCAGCCTAGAAAGAGGCGCGTTCCCTCACGCCGTCATACCCGTGAAGAAACCCGCGAACGCGCCATGTATTCCTTACCGCATATAGGCCATCCGTCTGTAATCGAACCGGCCTGCAGAATCCAGCCGGTAGAAATAAACCCCGCCGGCGGCCTGCGCCCCCTGATCGTTGAGGCCGTCCCAGATCGCTTCGTGCGCTCCGGCGGCGAGCTCGCCGTCGACCAGAGTCCTGATCTTCTGTCCCAACACATTATAGACTTCGAGCAGGGCATACCCCTTTTCCGGCAGATGGAAAGCGATCCGGGTCTGCGGATTGAAGGGGTTGGGAAAGTTCTGCTCCAGCCCGAACCGGGCCGGCAGCTGTCCGCTCCTGGTTTCGACGGCCGTGCTGCCGATGGTGAATTTGCCGGGATAGGCCACGGCCGGTACCTTGAACGAGCCGGGCGCCATCACCTTAGGCTGCGCGTAAAAGATGAGATCGATGGCATTGAAATTATCCGCTCCCGGCAGTACGGTATAGCCGATATTGAGGACGGGCCCGCTCCCCTTCCCGATGGCTGCGCTCTTGTCCAGAGTCAGGACAAGAATATGGAGGACGCTAAGGGAATCCTCATGCCATGCCACCGTAAAGCCTGCGGAACGGTCCGCGGTCCAGATCGAGTCCGGCCGGATGAAATCGGGCACATCAGCGACCTCCAGCTGCAGAGCGATGACCGTCGTATCATTGGTCATGCTGATCGGGACAACATTATTCCGGCTGCCGACCTGGCCGCTGCCCTGACCAAGCTGCAGAATAGCTTCCGCAGCGCTGGAGAGCGAGAAGAGGCCGAAAAGAAGCCCCACCCCTATCCTCATCCATACTTTCATATCTTGTCCTGCCGGAAGATGCCCGTCATTAATAAATCATTTCCCAGATGTTCATGAAATCGATCAGATCAAAATCCCCATCCGCGTCAAGATCGCCGCAGAGAAGTTCGGTCGGAGTCATGGGCGGACCGGTCTTGAGGAGCAGCTGGATGGCCCGTTCGAGATCCAGGCTGTCGACGATCCCGTCGGCAAGAATGTCCCCCTTCATGACGAAGAAGAACTTGCCGTCGATCAGATCGGGGACGATCGGCTGGCTGTTGGCATCTGCAACGGTCACCTCGGAGAGCGAAAGCTCGGCGTAATCGCCCACCGGTGCGCTCGCGGAAACATCATAACTGATCGTGGCGATCGGCCCGCTGCCGATGGTGATCACCCCGGCCGACATGGAGACCATATAGATGGTCACATGGGTGCCGTTGTCGACCTTGGTGACCGAAAAACTCAGCGCCCGGTTGACCGGAGTCACATTCATTGCCGTCAGCATGTTGGGCGAGTCGGTTACCCGGAACGAGAGTCCGCGCACATTGGTGAGATTGTCGAGCACGATCGAGACCTTGTTGCCGGTCGAACCCGGCTGGCCGCTGCTGTCTTTCACCTGCAGCCTGACCAGGGTGGAAATTGAAAAATAGGCGTCGCTTTGATCGTATGGAAGTCCATCACTGGCATCCTGGATGCGGATGAGAGCCTGCATGGTCACCTCATTCGGGACCGTCCAGGTGTAGGCACCGTCATTGATCTCATTGGCGGCGACACTGTTCCAGGTTCCACCCCCGTCGACCGAATAAAAGATATTGACGGTCGGAATAATCGTGGCATCCGGGCCGGTCCACTGAATCTCCTGCTGCGCGCCGACCAGCCAGTTGTCGCCGCCGTTCGGGCGGATCACAGTCAGATCGGGAGGAGTGATATGCATCGTAAAGTTGCTGTCGCTGACATCGCTCGGCACTCCGCTGGGAGCCCCTGAAACACGGATGCGGCAGGTGCCCGAGTTCATCGCCGGCACCAGCCAGCTGTAAGTACCGGTATTGGGGGCCGAAGCGGCGATGATGTTGTAGGTGCTGCCGCCATCGGTTGAGTACTCGATTTTAACAGATCCGCCCGTAAACGTCGTCGTCCAGGTGATCGGGATGGTGGTGCCGGAATAGAGATCTTCCCCGCCGTTGGGGGAGGTCACCTCCATAAGGTCCGGAGGGGTGGCGATGGTGAAATTGGCGTTGCTGATATCCAGAGGCACATTATCGACCGCATCGGCGATGCGGATGCGGCAGGTGGTCGAAGGCGTGTTGGGCACAGTCCATGTGTAGGAGGCCGGGGCCGGAGGCACCGTCGCCAGGGTGGAGTAGGTGGCCCCGCCGTTGGTGGAGAGTTCGATTTTAACGTTGTTGGTCAAGTTGGACGAGCTCCAGGTGATGGCCTGGCTCGAACCGATAAGGAGAATCTCGCCGCCGTTGGGGTAGGTGACGCCGATGGTCTCGACGGGAGTGGCGGGCGGCGTCCCCTTGACGGTGAAATTATCGATATTGTTGTTACGTTGGCCGTATAGGGCAACACCGCCATAGAGGGTCGATCCATTGCCATAGGACTTGGCGGCGTCGGTGAGCGTGCCATCCAGCAGACCATTAATATAGAGTTTGAAGTGGTGACCGCCGGCATCACTGGTCGCCACAACCTTCATGGTATCGCCCGGTTTGGGATAGGGCTGCGTCGGTGGAACCGAGGCGATCGTGATGGCGTTGCGCTGGATAATGCCGCTGGTGATGGGATGCAGCGTCAGATCCCCGTAGCGCCGGTAGATGAAATAGCCGCTCTTTGAGACCAGATCGTAGCGCATGATCGTACCGGCCGAATTGGTCCCCTCCATATCCCCGGAGGCGATGAAGGTATAGGAAACCTCGGTCGGATTGGTGAGCGCCAGATAGATAGCATAATAGTCCCAGCTCGCCACAGTGAGGGTGTTGTCCAGCGCACCGGAGACGATCTGGTACCATTCGGCGTCGACGTGCCAGGCGGAGCCCAGGGTGGTGCGGTTGAAATCATCCGTATAGGTGGTGATCTGCGCCTGCAGCCGTGGAACAGCGAGGAGCACGACACCAGTTAAAAGGAGAAAAAACCATCTTTTCATAAGCCTACCCACGTTCGAATACATGCGCTTCTTGCAGAGCAGGGCAAGGAGGCTCAAACCCTCTCCGTTGCATTAGTAGACAAGTTCCCAAATTGTCAACAGATCGAACAGGTCGATATCCCCATCATGATCGAGGTCGCCGCTCATCATTTCGTTTTCAGTCGCGGCCGGCTCTCTGCCCAGGACGATATCCGCCGCGCGGTTGATATCGAGCAGATCGACGGCGCCGCTGTTGTCCAGATCGCCGATCTTGACAAACCAGAAGCGGCCCGGCAGCAGATCGGGGACGATCGCATTGTTGACATCATCGCTCATCACCACATTGGAGAAATCCAGACTCGAAAATTCACCAAGAGGCGATGCGCCGGAAACATCATAGGAGATGAAACAGATCGGACCGCTGCCGGCCGGGATCGAGATGCCCGCAACATTGACGATCATGATGGTCACAGCGGTGCCGTTGTCCGATTTGGTGACCAGAAAATCGGCGGCGCGGCCGGTGGGAGTGACATTCATGGCCGTCAGATAGGCCGGTGAATCCATCAGCTTGAAAGAGACACCGCGAACGGGTGTGATATTATCGAGGCCGACAGCGACCAGATTATTGGTCGATCCCGGCTGTCCGCTGGTGTCACGGACGTACAGGGTCGCCAGGGTCAGTATCGAGAACGGACCATCACTCTCGTCGGAGGGCATGTTATCGGTGGCATCAGTGACACGGATGAGGCCCTGCGTTGTCGTCGCCGCCGGCGTGGTCCAGTCGTAGGAACCGTCGTTGGTCGTGCTTGCGACGACGATCGTCCAGTTGGCGCCATTGTCCGCGGAATAGTAGATGCGCACAGCGGAGATGGAAGCAGCCGCGCTCCAGGTGATGGTGCGGGAGACATTCACCTCCCAGTTCTCCCCCCCGTTGGGCGTGAGCACCGTGATCGACTCCGTCTCCGGCGCGATGGTAAAGTTGGCATTGCTGACATCGGCCGGATTGCTGTCGGCGGCATCGCGGACACGAACGCGTGCGCTGGTGGTTGGGGTCGCCGGCAGGGTCCAGGTGAAAGAACCGGTGTTGGCAGTGGAAGCGGTGATCACTGTCCAGGTCGATCCCGCATCCAGCGAGTAGTCGATCGCCACATTGCCGGTGAAGCTGTTCGAGCTCCAGGTGATGGTATGGACGGAGCGGGCCAGCCAGTTTTCGCCGCCGTTAGGCGAAGTGACGGTGATGCCCTGGGCCCAGACGGTGAAATCGTCGATATTGTTCTGCATGTTGCCGTAGAGGCTGACACCCGCATAGTAGGTTGACGGGATCGCCGGCCGGCTGGAGCGCAGATAGTCCAGGGTGCCGTCAAGGGTACCGTTGACATAATAGTCAAAATAGGCTCTGGTCGCATCCGTGCGGAAAACGACCTTGATGACGCTGCCCGGGCCCGGCGCCGGCAGTGACGCCGGTGTAGTGTCGACGACGACGGTGCGGTCGACATTGCCGTTGACGATCGGATTGATCTCCAGGGTGGCATCCCGGCGGAAGATCAACAGGCCATTGGCGGTGACCGAAGCGGCATCGAGCAGCATGGCAAAACCGCCCGCGTTGATGCCTGTCGCATTGGCGCTCGCCGCCCAGGTGAACTGGGCCTGATAGGGATTGACCGCGGCACTGTAGATAGCCAGAAAGGTCCATCCGGTCGCGGTCGCGCTGTTGTCCAGGGTATTGCCGGCAATGACATATTCTGGATCGGCTGTCCAATTCGGTCCCAGGCTGGTCCGGTTGAAATCATCCACAACCTGCGCCAGCCCGGGCGCAACTAAAGCTGCCAAGATTATGAGTGCCCCATAGGCAGTCGCCCGGCTTGATTTCATCTCAAATTCCTCACGTTAAAGTGAATCCCTCTCGAAGGAAGCCTCTTACTTGGTGACTGCCAGCTTTTTGGTGATCACCACATTGTCAGCAGTCATTTTGTAAAAGTAGACGCCGGAAGAGACATAGTTGCCTGCATCATCCCTGCCATCCCAGTTCACTGTATACCTGCCCGCATTCCTTCTCTCGTTAACCAGAGTTCTCACTTCCTGACCTTGGGCATTATAAACCAGCAGCCTGATATTGGCCGCGCCCTGCCGGAGCGCAGGCACCTCATAGGTGATCTTTGTAGACATATTGAAAGGATTGGGATTGTTTTGCATCAGCGCGAAGGACTCCGGGGCCGCAGCGACGACATCGCCGCCGGCACCGATCTGGGTCTGCAGTCTGCCACCGCCCACCGTACCGGCCAGCGCCGATCTGATCTCCAGCTTTTCATCCGCATTCAGGGGTTCGGCGATGGTCACCGGGATCTGCAACACCATGCCGTCCGTGAGGGGGAGAGGATCACCGCTCAAGCTATAGAGCATCACCTGCACCTGATCGCCATCGGCATGGATCGCCACCGACATATTCCTGCTCATCTCGGTCAGTTTGGGCCTGGAGACGAGGAAACGCCGCGAATCAAGCTTGAAGGCGAACTGCAGGCCGCTGACCGGGGCCGTGGAGCGCAGCTGCACGGGTACGGAGACCGGTCCCGTGACATTTTTGGGCAGCGAGGAGATGGTCAGCTCGGCATTGCCGGCATAGTCGAAAATCGCCCCGCCATCATCCATTCTGGGCGTAGCGGCGACCGCCAGATCGATCAGTGCAGTGATGTCCGCTACATCGATCATGCCATCCAGATTGAGATCACTGGCCCATCTCTCATATTCGGTTGCAGCCGGTGTCCGGCCGAGGACAATATCGATGAGGCGCAGAACATCGAAGAGATCGATCAGGCCGTCCGCCTTGATGTCGCCTTTGATCCCGTACCAGAAATAGCCGCTCTTGACATAGACCGTCACCGCCTGCTGTACACTGTTGGAGGCCCGGACGCTGTCGGGAGTAACCGTCGCTTTCGCACCGCGCACCGCTTCACTCTTCACGGAGACAGTGAGGTTGGCAATGGTCCCGTTACCGGCTGTGATGAGAGGAGTCGTACCATTGGTCGGGAACATCAGGACCCTGACCGTCCCGGCAACCGTCGTCCATTCCGTGCGGAATCCCGAGGCTCGCCCCGTCGTCACGATGTTGGTGACCACCAGCGAATCGGGCACATCCTTGATCTTGAAGAGCAGGCCCTTGAGCGTGGTGACATTCCGCAGGTTGACCGGTATGGTATAGCCCGCCATGCCCGGTAATCCGGCGCTGTTCCCCACCGACAAGGTATCGCCAGCCGCGGCGAAAAGACCGGAGGCCAGGACCAAGAGAGCCAATACCACCAGCAGGATGGGATGCTGAGATGAAGAATTCATCACTTCCTCCATACATTGAAGTTGGAACCTGTTGAATAGCCATGCTTGCGAGAGTGAGGAGCAGGGTGCCGAACAAAGCTGCCATGCAGTGCACTAGATGTCTGAGTGTCTCTCTCTGATACGCTAACTCAGGGCAATACAGAACCGGCGTTGACCTGCCGGTTCTGTATTACGCATTCACCTCATCCACCCGACAACCCGTATCCTTCTAACCATTGTTTTTCTGTGATTAATCTCTTTGCCGATTTGACCCGGCCGGGAGCTGAGGCGCCGGATGCGCTCTCCTTTCCCGGTTCACCTCCTCTTTTGCAACAGTCGTGCCACTCATCCCCCTGCAAAATCTTCTGCGCAGCGGCGGGGGCGGATTTTCTCTTGATTGGAAGCGCTTTTTTCACTATCTTTATGAAATATTTTCTTCCGGCTTCATTAACAAGGATTATATTATGGCCGTCTCCATTCAAAAGTACAAGGTAGTGCCCTCCCTGCCCGTGGAACTCAACGCCCTGCGCGACCTCGCCTATAACCTCTACTGGACCTGGGACTATGACCTCCGCAACCTCTTCCGCCGCCTCGATCGTGATCTCTGGGAGAGCTCCGGACATAATCCTGTGCTCCTGCTCGGAAGCATCGACCAGGCCCGTCTTGAAGCGCGCGCCAGGGATGACGGCTATCTCGCGCATCTCCAGCGCACCCGCACTGCTCTGGAAAATTACCTCTCGCAAAAATCCTGGTTCCAGAAAAAATATCCCCAGCAGAAAAACTTCCGCATCGCCTATTTCTCGATGGAATACGGCCTGAATGAAGGCCTGCCTCTCTATTCCGGCGGACTGGGCGTTCTCTCCGCCGATCACCTGAAATCGGCCAGTGACCTGGGCATCCCCCTCGTCGGCATCGGCCTGCTCTACCAGAAGGGCTATTTCCATCAGTACCTTTCCAAAGACGGCTGGCAGCAGGAAAACTATCCTGAAAACGATTTTTACAACATGCCCATCAAGCAGGAATGCGATGCCGACGGCAAACCGATAACCATCACCGTCGAAATCCTGCAGCGTACAGTCCATGTCGCCATCTGGTGCGCCCAGGTCGGCCGCGTCCCCCTCTATCTTCTCGATACCAACCTCGCCGAAAACAGCCCGGAGGACCAGGATATCACCGACTCCCTCTACGGCGGCGAGGAGGAGATGCGCATCAAACAGGAGATCGTCCTTGGCATCGGCGGCCTGCGCGCCCTCGAACGCCTCGGCCTGAGGCCCGATATCTGCCATATGAACGAGGGCCACTCCGCCTTCATGGCCCTGGAGCGCGTCCGCCTCCTGATGCAGGAATCGGGACTCTCCTTCAAGGAAGCCCAGGAAGCCAACCGCAACAGCACCGTGTTCACCAGCCATACCCCCGTGCCCGCCGGCATTGATGAGTTCGAGCTGGGCCTGATCGACCGTTACATCGGCAACTATTACGGCGCCCTGCAGATCTCGCAGGAGGAGTTCCACCGCCTCGGCGGCATCGGCCGGCCCCATAGCAACGGCAAATTCAATATGGCCATCTTTGCGATCGAGATGTCCAGCGCCAGCAACGGCGTCAGCAAACTTCACGGCGAGGTCGCCCGCCGGATGTGGCAGCACCTGTGGCCGGATATTCCCGAAAACGAGGTTCCCATCGGCCACGTCACCAACGGCGTTCATCTGCCGACCTGGATCTCCGAAGATATGGCCGAACTCTTCCAGCGCTATCTTGGACCGCGCTGGAACAATATCGCCTCCGAGGATTCCGTCTGGGATCGCATCCAGCAGATCCCCGATGAGGAGCTCTGGCGCACCCATGAACGTCGCCGCGAACGGCTGGTCGCTTTCGCCCGCGGCCGCCTGCGCCGCCAGCTCGAAAACGCCGACGCCCGGCCCGAAGATATCGCCAAGGCCGATGAAGTGCTCGATCCCCAGGCTCTGACGATCGGCTTTGCGCGCCGCTTCGCCTCCTACAAGCGCGCCAAACTCATCTTCCAGGACCTCGACCGCCTTAAAGCCATCCTCAACAACAAGGAACGCCCGGTCCAGTTCATCTTCGCCGGCAAGGCCCATCCGCGCGACAATATCGGCAAGGGCATCATTCGTGACATCGTCAATATCATCCGCGATGAGAATTTCCACAGCAGCATCGTCTTCATCGAAGACTATGACATGGAGGTCGCCGCCAGCATGGTGCGCGGCGTCGACGTCTGGCTTAACACCCCCATCCGGCCCCGCGAAGCCAGCGGCACCAGCGGCATGAAGGCCAGTCTGAACGGCGCCCTCAATCTCAGCATCCTCGACGGCTGGTGGGACGAAGCGTACAAAAACACCGTGGGTTGGGCCATCGGCCGCGGCGAAGAGTTCCCCGATCCCGAAGAACAGGATCTCTATGAAGTGGAGTCTCTCTACTCCATCCTCGAACAGGAGATCGTCCCGCTCTTCTATGAACGCAGCAGCAACAACCTGCCGCGCAAATGGATCGCCATGATGAAGAGCAGCATCCAGATCCTCAGCCCCTTTTTCAATACCAATCGCATGGTCCGCGACTATTTCGAAAAGTACTATCTGCCCGCCCAGCTGCGCTGGCAGAAACTGAGCCGCAACAAGCTGCAGCTCGTCAAGGAGCTGGCCGCCTGGAAAGAACGGGTGCAGAGCCTCTGGAGCAAGGTCCATATCCTCAAGGTCGAATCGGAGGAGGGCGACGAGGTCCGCGTCGGAGGCCGTCTGCGCATCTCCGCCACGGTCAATTGCGACGGGCTGAAACCGGAAGAGCTGCGCGCAGAGGTCTATTTCGGAGCACTCGATTCGGACGAGGAGATCGTCGACGGGCAGAGCGAGGTCATGCACCAGGTCGAACAGGTGCGGAAGAATGTTGTCCGCTTCGAGGCGACCATACCGTGCGAAACCACCGGCCAGCACGGCTTCTCCGTCCGGATCATGCCCTATCATCCGGAGATCGCCCACCCCTTCGACAGCGGCCTGATCACCTGGTTCCAGGAGTAAAAAGCGGGGCCCGGCCGGGCTGCTTGCGGAAAAACAAAAAGGCGCGCTCATCACCTCATGTGATGAGCGCGCCTTTGTTTTTATCCGGACCGCCCCGTTCAGGGGGAGCAGCACCAGACATCATCCTGTAATGGCATAGCCGCCGTCTACGACAATGGTCTGACCGTGGATCTGCTGGGCAAGAGGGGAGCAGAGCATGAGCACGACATCGGCCACATCTTCCGGCGTGGTCAGCCTTCCGGAAGGGGTTTTCTGACGGCTGGTTTCGAGCAGCTGTTCGCGGTTGGGAAAGTGCTTCAGCGCGTCTGTATCGACCACGCCGGCGGAAACGGCGTTGACGTGAATGTTGCGCGCAGCGAGCTCCACCGCGAGATGGCGGATGAGCGATTCCAGCGCCGCCTTGGAGGCCCCGACAGCGGCATAGTTGGGGATGGCGCGCACCGAGCCGAGGCTCGAGACCGCGATGATATGACCGCCTTGAGCCTCCATCAGAGGCAGGGCGTGCTGGGTCAGCGGTAAAAGCGTCCCGGCATTGATATCCATCGTCCAGTGCCAGTGATGTTCTTTGAGTTCGAGCGCGGGCTTGAGCACCCCGGAAGCCGCATTGCTGACCAGAATATCAAGACGCCCGAACGCCGCTCCGATCTCGCTGATCATCCCGGGGATGTTATCCGCCTCGCCGACATTGGCGCGGATGGCCACGGCGCGCTGCCCGGTTTTTTCGATCAGCCTGACCGTCTCTTCAGCGGCCGTGCGCTGGCGTAAATAGTTGATGGCCACATCGGCTCCGGCTTCCGCCAGGCGCAGGGCTATCGCCCGGCCGATGCCGCGCGATCCCCCGGTGACCAGTGCGGCCTTGCCGCGCAAATCAATCATCAACGCTCCCATGTTTGTCTCCCGCAAATAGAGTATGGATCAGGACCGGCGTCCGGCCAGGATGAATAGATAGTAAAGACCGATGCCGATGATGAGAGCCCAGACGAGGAGCCCGAATGGCTGGCGCGTGCCATGCCGCACCAGTTCGGCGACGAGTCCAATCACGCCCACCAGCGTATAAATCAGGCCTCTTTTGCTAAAGGGATTCATTTTTTTGAGTCGCGTCCGGATCGATTCAGCCATCTTCGCTCTCCTCGTTCTTTTCCTCTCAATCATGCGCATCCGCGGACACCTGGCCCGGCATGGCAACTAGAACATCATCCCCGCCGGATATCATCCCGGCGCCGCGATATTTCATAGGCTGCGATACCAAAGGCGACGGAGACGTTGAGCGAGTGTTTGCAGCCCCCCATCGGGATGTCGATCGCCAGATCGGCCATTGCCACCAGCTCATCGCGCACGCCCGTATATTCATGACCGATGATCAGACAGAGCGGAAAACGGTAGGCGGCGGAGCCGAAATCGGTGCTGGCATCGGTCTGTTCGAGCACGACGATCTGGTAGCCCTCTGCTTGCAGCCGGCCGGCCAGCTCGACCGGATCCGGGTGAAAACTCCAGGGCACGTTCTCCTCGGCGCCGAGACTGGTCTTGCGGATCTCGTTGCGGGGGGGGGTGCCGGTGATGCCGCAGAGATAAAGGTGGCCGAACTGCGCGCCGTCGGCCGTCCGGAAGATGGCCCCGACATTATGGAGGCTGCGGATATCATCCAGCAGCGCCGTCATCGCGGGAGGGTTTTCCTTCTCCCGGCCGGCTCGCTCGCGGCGCTCTGCTTCCAGTTCTGCAAAACCCAGTTTTTTAATCATCTTCTTCGCGTTGCCGTCAGACAAGG
>JAKQKF010000271.1 GCA_029560815.1 bacterium | reverse complement strand
CCTGACCGCTCAGCATCCGGTTGACCGGCGTGATTTTGTCGTCGTCCGAGAAGGGGTTTTCGGTGCAGGCGCAACCGACGGCCAGCGCGGCGGCGAGGATGAAAAGTAGCGGTTTCAGGTTATTGGCAGACATGTTGGGATGCCCTCAATATTGCAGACCCAGGGTCAGATAGAAGCGGCGGTCGCGCAGAGCCAGTCCCGAGAGCTCGTCGTCATCGCCGGCCAGCAGGTTGCGGGCGCTTACGCTGGTGAGGAGTTCAAAGCGGGAGAGCGGAATGCTCTTGCTGAGGTGGAGGTCCAGATCGGTGCGGCCGGGCAGGGTGATTTCAGCAAAGTCATTGACATCCAGCCGGCTCCAGCCCACCTGCTCGCTCTCCCGGAAGAGGAAGGTGTCGAAAGCGAAGCCGGCATGATCGATGCGCAGCTCCAGGGTAACCTTGCTCTCCGACTTGAAGGGAAAGGCCGCTTTTTCCGGGATGGCATAGCGGGCGAGTCCGAGAGCCGCCGTGATCTTTTTCCTGGCGAGAAAGGTGGTCATTTTGCCTTCGTAGCCGGTGATTTGGGCATCCGCAAGGGTCTCGTAAAAGGCGAAGGTGTAGCCGCGGCTGTAATAGGGTCTGAGTTTGGTGTCGTAATAGGTCCGGAAGATATTGCCTTCGACCCGCCAGCCGTAAAGGGAGGGGATGTCGCGGAGATCCCGGGTGAATTCAAAGCCGATTTCGGAAGTGCGGTTTCTCTCCGGCTCGAGGCTTTTGGCGGCGGCAGTGAAGTAGGGGGCACTGATTTGCTGCAGGATGGTGGGGAATTTGACGTTGCTGCCGTAGTTGAGATAGCCATTGAAAAGCCAGTCCGGGCCTTTGCCAGCCAGATTGGCTGATATCTTGGCGGTGGTCTCCTGCCAGGTTTTTGGGGTGTAGGCGAGGGCGCCGGTGCTTGCGGAGGCGTTGAGATTCCGGGGTGTACCCTCCTTGAGCAGGTCATGGCGCAGGCTGAAATCGATGTGGGCGGCCGGAAAGGCGGGGGAACCGCTCGCCAGTCGGCTCTTGGCGATGAGCACAGCGCCATGGTGCCGGCGGTCGAACCCGGCTGAGAGATAATCCATAAGGGCGTTCTGCTGGTAGCCGCGGTATTCTCCCAGCTCCACATCGGTTTTTTCGAACTGGTAGTTGAAAAGCAGCTCGCTGGCACCGAAGGTGATGGAATTGCCGAGGCTGGCGGTCAGACTATGGTCGTGGTAGAGGCGCCGGGCCGGAGCGGCCCGTACAATGTATTCCTGCTCCTGTTTGAGGTGGTGCCAGGCGACCATGGTCTGCAGATGGCGCAGAACGGAGATCCCTCCTTCAAACCGCAACGCCGCAACCTGGTTAAGATCGGCGAGCTTTTCCATCTCCCCGGGGTTTTCGAAGCGGGAATCGGAACTGATCAGGGTGCCGGTGAGAAGGTTTGGCACACCGCCGCGGGACGGCAGCTCGTAGAGCAGGATGGCGGTATGGTGGGTGGAACGATTTTCCATCTCCGCGCGGGCGCCGGCTTCTTCATACTGACGCCGCAGGGCTCCCTGTTTGAAGCGGTAGGCTGTGTGCAGCCGCCCGGCCGGGAGGTAGGCCTGAACGCCCCACTGTCCCGAGTTGTAGGTGCCGAAACGCTGCTGGAGGCGCAGGTGGTAGTCCTGCTTCACCTTGCTGACGATGTTGATAGCGCCGGCGAGCGCGTCCGAGCCGAAGAGGGAGGTATGGCTTCCCTTGACGACCTCCATGCGGTCCACATCCTCGAGATCGATGAGGGAGAGGTCAAAAATGTTATCGACGGCGCTGTTGAGCCGGATGCCGTTGTAGAGGACCACCACCTCGTCAGCATTGCCGCCGCGGATGGCCACGGTTTTTTTGCCATCGAGCTGTTCCTCGACCTGAACGCTGTGGTCTGTGCGCAGGAAATCGCCGGCGTCCATATAACCGCGCAGCTGGAGAGCGGCAGCGTTAAAGATGGATACGGCTTGGGGCAGGTCTCTCGAGAGCTGCAGTCCGCCGCCGCTGGCCTGAATTTCGACGTCGGCTATGGGGATCACCCGGGGCTGGAGGAGGATGGTGCCACTCCGGGTTTCGTGCAGCTTCAACTCGGTGGGAAGATAGGCGACGTGCTGGAAAACGAGGAGGGTTTCGTCTGCAGGCTCGGGGATGGAGAGCGTGAAGCGTCCGGCAAAATCGCTGGTGGTCCCGATCTGCGTTCCCTTGACGAAGATGTTGGCGAAGGGGATCTCGTTGCGGGTATTGACATCGAGCACGCGGCCTTTGATAATTACCGGCTGGCACCAGGCGGAATGGCTGGCAAGCCCAAGCCATATAAGTACATGCAGCGGTTTCATAGGGCCTCAAGATCTCACGATTTATGTAGAGCAACGCAGCGTGTCAGGGCAGGGGTCTATTTCAGCAGGAAGCTGAACCGCGAGCCTTTGTCGATTTCACTCTGTGCCTCAATTCGGCTGCCATGGGCCTCGACGATGTGTTTGACGATGGCCAGTCCCAGGCCGGTGCCGCCGACGGCGCGTGAGCGTTCCTTGTCCACCCGGTAGAAGCGCTCGAAAATGCGGGAGAGATGTTCCTGAGGGATGCCGCGGCCGGTATCGGCCACATAAATTTCGATCTGTTCGCCTGCACGGCGGCAGCCGATCTCCACTTTGCCCCCCTGGAGGTTATATTTGATGGCGTTTTCCGCCAGGTTGGTGATCGCCTGTGTCAGGCGATCGGGGTCGCCGTTGGCGGTCAGTTTCTCGTCCGCGGCGGCGCATGCAAGCGAGAGTGTAACGCCGTAGTAATTGGCTTTGCTCTGCATCTCCTCGACGACTCTGGCGAGCAGGGCCTTGACATCAAAGGGGCGAAAAATCAGTTTCATCTCACCCGACTCGATCCGGCTGATGTCGATCAGATCGGTGAGCAGATTATTGAGCCGTCCTGCCTGCTGATAGGCCCGGTTTATAAACTCTTTTTGCTGTTCAGGGGTGTCAAATTTGGAGTTGAGCAGGGTTTCGAGATAGCCCTGCAGGGTGAATATCGGTGTGCGCAGTTCATGCGAGACGTTACCGAGGAATTGGCTGCGTACCTGTTCGAGTTTACGCAGCTGCACCAGATCGACGCGCAGCTTGCCGAGCATCTGATTGAGCAGTTCGGCCAGCTCGCCGATTTCATCGTTGCTTTTATGCTGAAAGTTAGCTTCCAGATCACCACGTTTGACCTTTTCGGCGACAGCGGCGAGTTTCTGGATGGGATAGGAGAGCCGGCCGGCCAGCCAATAGCTGAGCAATCCGATCAGAAGCAGGGCCATGAGATTGGCCAGGATGATTTTAGCCCGCAGATCGCTGAACTGCCGCTCAATTTCGGCAAGAGGGTAGGCAATGCGGATATAGCGGGCGTTTTCTCCCGCTGTTTGGGGCAAATAGTCGAGTTTAAGGCGGAGGGCGCCATAGTAGAAGGGCTGGTTCAGAGTAGCGCTGAGGCGTCTTTGGCGCCCGATCCCGTCGCGCATGGCATGGCGGATCTCCGGCCGGTCGCGATGGTTTTCCAGGAGTTCGAGTGAATCGGCGGCGACATTGGAGTCGAAACGTACAGCGCCGGAGGAGTCGATCAGGGTGAGGCGGAATCCTGCAGCCCGGGCGTAGTCACTCAAAACGGCATAATGGGCCGGGAGCGAGAATTCAGCCAGTTCACTCTTCTCAATCAGGCTCTGCACCTGGGCCAGCTGGGTTGTCATGAAGTGGTCCAGGCGTTTCTGATAGTAGCGCTGCGCAGTTACAATCGCGAAGAGACTGCCGAAGATGGTCACCACTGTGATCAGCAGAAGATGGATCAGGGTGAGCTTGCTTCTGAGGGGGAATTTGGGCATGTTTTTTAGGTCCCGGTAATGAATCGGTAGCCAACGCCTTTGATGGTTTCGATATGGCGCATCTCGGTGTCGCCTAATTTTTCACGAATTTTGCGGATATGGACGTCGATGGTACGGTCGATGACCACCACCTCGTCTCCCCAAAGTTCATTGAGCAGGTTCTCTCTGCTGATGACGCGTCCTGGGCGACGCACCAGATAGAGCAGGATTTCGAATTCTTTCTTGGTAAAGGGAACCGGTTGATTCGCGATGGTGACGCTGTATTGGGCGGCATCGATGACGACGGAGCCGAAAGTCATTATTTCGGCTGTCAAATCACCTGCCACAGGCGCCTTGCGCAGGGCCAGTTTGATCCGCGCCAGCAGCTTGTGCATGCTGATGGGTTTGATGATATAGTCATCCGCGCCCAGCTCGAGGCCGACCACCTCGTCGATTTCACTCTCCCTGGCGGTAAGAAATACCACCGGCACAGTGCGGGTCAGTGGATCCTGGCGGAGGCAGCGCAGTACCTCCCAGCCATCCTTGCCGGGCAGCATTACATCAAGGATGATGAGATCGGGCCGTGATTCGTGCGCCTGGATCAGTGCGGCTTCTCCGTCGGCGACGGCCAGGGTGTCATAGCCCTCCCGTCTGAGATTGAAGGTGAGCAGCTCGAGGATCTCCTGCTCGTCGTCGACGATGAGAATTTTTTTCGCCATATAGATCTCGTGTGGATATGGGCGGACGGTTGTGCTGGCGCCACTTTCTTTAAGATAATCCTTTATTAGGCTATTCTCAAGGTTTTTTTCCTGAGGCAGCCCATTCCTCCTCGGCCCTCCGCGCAGCGACGGCGAGTTTCGGGTGCTGGCCGGGCCTTTTCTAATCGCCCTGATGGGCGACGATGCGCGCTTCGATCAAAAAGATGACATCTTCGGCGATGTTGGTGGCATGGTCCGCCAGCCGTTCGAGGTGGCGGGAGAGGACGATGAAATGGGCGCCGGGCTCGACCCAATCCGGCTGGGCCTGCATTTTGGTGATGAGGGTATCGAAGATGGAGCGGCAGTGGTCGTCCACCTGGTCATCCCGCTTCCTGATAACTTCAGCCAGTTCGAGGTCGTTGTTGATAAAGGCCTCGATGGCATCGCGGGCCATGCCGCGCGCCTCTTCGCCCAGCTGCTGCAATCCGATCTCCTCCAGGAGCGGCCGGTTATCGATGGTCTTCTGCACACGCTGCACGATATTGACGGCGATATCGCCGCAGCGTTCGAGTTGGTTGTTGATCATCAGGGCGGTGATGACGAAACGGAGATCGCCGGCGACCGGTTGAAAGAGAGCGAGGATGTTCTCGCATTGCGCCTGAATGAGATTATCATAGGCGTCGATCTCCCGATCACGGCTGCGCACAAATTTGCACAGTTCCATGTTGCCGGTTTGCATGGCGCGGATGGCAAACTCGAGCTGTGCATCGACGAGTTCGGCCATCTGCTGGATGTTTTTTTTCAGGCTCGCCATCTCCTGAGAAAAGTGGTTTTTCATTTGGACTCCTTGAGCGGGATCAGCCGAAACGGCCGGTGATATAATCTTCGGTCTGCTTTTTGGCCGGGGTTGTGAATATTCTGTCGGTGCGGCCCGCTTCGATCAGCTGGCCGAGATAGAAAAAGGCGGTGACGTCGCTGACCCGGGCCGCCTGCTGCATGTTGTGGGTGACGATGACGATGGTGTAATGCTCCTTGAGGGAGAAGACGAGCTCCTCGATCTTCTGGGTTGCGAGGGGATCGAGCGCGGAGGCCGGCTCATCCATCAGCACCACCTCCGGCTGAACCGCCAGAGCGCGGGCGATGCAGAGCCGCTGCTGCTGTCCTCCGGAGAGCTCCATGGCGGAGTTGCTGAGGCGGTCCTGCACCTCATCCCAGAGAGCGGCATCCTTCAGGCTGTGTTCAACCCGTGCTTCGATGAGGGCTTTGTCGCTGATGCCGTTGATGCGCAGACCGTAGGCGACATTGTCAAAGATCGATTTGGGGAAGGGGTTCGATTTCTGAAAAACCATACCAACCCTTCTGCGCAGAGTTGTAACATCATATCTGTGAGCGTAAATTGATTCATTATCAATCGTTATATCCCCGGTTAAACTGGTCCCCGGGATTATATCATTCATCCTGTTGATGCAGCGGAGGAATGTTGATTTTCCGCAACCGGAAGGCCCTATGAGTGCAAGCACCGAGTTCTCTTTTACTGAAAGA
>JAKQKF010000267.1 GCA_029560815.1 bacterium | reverse complement strand
GCCATCAATTCACCTGTGCGGCATCGACTTTGGGCCGGTCGGTGCGCTCCTTGTCACGGTACTCATAGTAATAGTAATAATACTTGTAATAGCCCTTGCCCTGGCTGTGGTCGATGCCGTTGAGGATCAAGCCGACGAGTGAGGCCTTGATGCTGATCAGATTGGCCACGGCGTCACGGATGTAGCGCTTCTCGGTCTGGGCGAAGCGGAAGACCAGCAGGATATTCTCCACCAGGCGCGAGAGGGTTTTGGCATCGCTGATGCTCAGCATCGGCGGCGCATCGACGATGATATAATCGTACTCCTGTTCCAGCCGGGCGACCAGGTCGGCCATCTTCTGGCTGTTGAGCACCTCGGTCGGATTGGGCGGTATGGTGCCGGAGGGGATCAGAAACAGGTTGCGCTGGGGCAGTTCACGGACGATGCTCTCATAGGGCACCAGATCCATAAAGTAATCGGTAAAGCCGGGACGGCGATCCACGCCAAAAACCGCTCCCTGCTTGGGCTTGCGGATATCGGCGTCGAGAATCACGGTCTTGTGGCCCAGCTCGGCATAGGCCAGGGCGAGATTGGAGGTGACCAGTGTCTTGCCTTCACCGGGTATGGAGCTGGTGATGAGCAGTTTCTTGAGCGGCTTGTCGATGCTGTAAAACTGCAGGTCCGTGCGCAGGCTGCGAAAGGCCTCGGCAAAGGGCGCATGCGGATCAAATTTGCTCAGGAGCGGGTAAAAGTCGGGCACAGCCGGAGTGGTGTGCTTGCCGTGCCGGTGTTTAGTCCTCCGGAGCCGGCGCATCAGGCTGTGGAAGGCATCCAGTTTGGGCAGATTACGCCCATTCTTGCCGTTGGGCTTGTAGCCCATCGGAATCTGACCGATGACCTGAATGCCGGTCAGCCGCTCCAGCTCCTGTTTGGTGCGCACGGTCTGGTCGAAATATTCCTGCGCCATAGCCAGACCGAAGCCCAGGCCGAGGCCGAGCAGGGCGCCGACCATCAGGCTGCGCAGGATATTGCGCGAAATCGGCGCATGGGGGATGGACGCCGGATTGACGACGCGGATGCCCCCGGAGCCCGTCGCGGCCTTGATCTTGGCCTCCTCGTGGCGCTGCACCAGATAGTTGAGCAGGTTCTGGTGCACCGCCTGGGTGCGGCGCAGACGCGAGATCTCCATGATCTTTTCCAGCCGTTCGGGACTCTGGCGGCGGTAATTCTCGAGCAGGTCGGTGTAAAAGCGCTCCTTGTTGCGGGTGGAGCTGAGATTGACCTGTTCGGCCACCACGCGCTGGGTGAGCATGTTGCGCAGCTCCTCGGCCTTTTTATCCTCCGCAGGCATGCCTTCGCTGGAGTGGGCGAGGATAGCGCGGCGCAGCTCGTTCTTGGTGGACTCGATCCTGCGATCGAGATCGAGGGCAGTGAGGCTGTCGGGCTGGGCGGAGATGGTGAGGGCGTTGCGCTGATCTTCAATCTCGGCCAGCCGTTTGCGGATGCCGGCCACTTCGGGCATGGAATCCACCGCCGGCAGACCGCCACCCTGCTGGCTGACTCCGCGCAATTGAATATCGAAGGAGGAAAGATTGGTTTCGGCCAGCCTGCGCTCAGTTTCAGCTTGTTCGAGCATAGCCTCGGCCTGGGCCACCTTGCTCATCATGCCGCCATCTTCGCCGATGAAAAAGACCTGGCCGGCGCCGGTGAACTGCTGCAGGGAGCGCTCGGCCTCCTCCAGCCGCTCCTGGGCCTCCTGGCGCTGCTTGTCGATGAAGCGGACTACATCCTGGGCACTCTCGGCGTCGATCTCCTGATTGCGCTCGCGGAAGGCCTCGGTCGCGAACTGGGCCACCTTGTAGGCCACCATGGGCGAATAGGCGCGCACATAAAGAGTCATCAGGCCCGAGTTCTCATCCATGGAGAGGTTGAGAGTGCCTGTGGCGGACTCGATGCTCTCCCGCAGCGGCCCGGTATAGTTTTTTAACAGCGTGTCCCGCGCCACCTTTTGATTCAATTTTTCATGAAAAACCGCGCTGCCGACGATGGCCTGATAGTACTCCACCGGCTTGTTCTGCTGCTGCCAGTAGTAATAGGACATCGAACGCTCGGCGCCGATGCCGGAGGTGCTGGCGCTCTGGTCGATGATGAAAGAGCTGTAAGAGCCGTAGATGGGCGTGCGCGTGAGCTGATAGGCCAAAGTGGCCAGAAAAGTCAGAACGAAGACAGCGATGATCACATACTTGCGCCGCAGCACCAGGTCGAGATAGTCGTGGAGATCCCACTCTCTGGCTGAAGCATTCTCTTCAGGAGGCATGGCTTGTCCTTAGAAACACTTGTCTATATTGCGTGAAATGATCGATTGGCGGCACAGAACAACAATGCGCCGGAAGGGTGGGAGATTGCTCACAGAACGCGGAGAAAGGGGAAGCAGCTGTGCAGAAAGTGACTGATGAGCAATGAGATAAAGCAGACAGAGGATGCAGAGACAGTGGATGCAGAGATGAGGGAGAGAAAACCGCCACAGAGCCCCGATGCCCCCCCTTAGCCTGATAAACTATGAACCCCACCCGATAGTTTTTGCGTTGATAAATTAAGTGATAAAAATCAATAATGCAACACTTTTATTACAGCTGTAACGAGTTTGCGTCACCGCTGTCGCGCTTTAGAACACGCCCATCATACCATACTTTACGTGCAAAACCGCCCCGATGCGGAAATTATCGTCTGAAACCGGCGAATCCAGATGGTCATAGGCGGCAAAAATGCGCGCGTCCCACCAGATCGACGGCACCCAGGCCAGCGCCACCTCACCGCGCGTCCAGTGCGAGACCGTCCCGATGGGAAAAACCGCGCGCGTATCGCCGAAAGGGATGGTCATATCCTGGCTCCCCTGGCGGGCGTGACTCGCCTGCAGCTGTGCGATCCAGCCCTTCCAGCCGAAATAATCGAAATGCACCCCCACCCTCTCGATGCTGTTGGCGGGATAGCCCATGCCCATGCCGTTGGAGATATAGTTCTCATAGTTGCGGTAGGACATGTAGGTCCAGTTGCCGATGCGG
>JAKQKF010000263.1 GCA_029560815.1 bacterium | reverse complement strand
CGACATTGTGTACGACGGTGTGCGGGATCGGCGTGGTCGTGCCATTCTTCTGCAGGGTGAAGAGAGCGGGCTGGATGGAGCCGGCGTCGATCACCTCATCAAAGGTGATGTTGAGGATTGGCCGGGCGTCCACTGCTGCTGAATTGGTCGGGGGATAGACCGCGGTGATACGCGGCGCGGCCATATCGCGGGGGCCGGTGCGAAAATTGAGCACGAACTCATCCCCCCCCACCCTGTCGCCATTGCCGTCCAGGGGATGGCCGTAGCGATCGACGCCAGTGGCGGCGATTGTGACCTGGTAATCGGTCTCGAAATCGAGGGTGTCGGGCTTGAAGATTATCTGTTGATCGTTATTGCCCCAGACGAACTGGCCGCTCACAGCCGGTTCGATTTTGAATGCCGATTCGAAGCTGGCCCGGTTCAGCGGCCGGTTGAAGGTGATGCTGATGTTTCCCCAGGCGGGCTGGCGTTCATAGCCCTGCGCGGGTGAAGAGCTTTTCACCGCCGGCGGCCTTTTCCATATCAGTTTGGGATCGAGGAAAGTGAAAAAGGTATCGGATAGTGCCACCTGCAGGGTATCCGAATAATAGTCGGGAGCGCTGACCATGACCTTGAGGGTGCCGGAGGGCAGGCCGTCGAGAAGGAAGACCCCATTGCGCAGGGCCTCGGGATCCGTGGTGTATTTGTAGAAGGTGGTCTCAAAGCTGTCGGTGGTGTAGCTCTTCTCCCCTGCCGTCACCGTAGCAGCGTTGATGGGCACATTGCGCTCCAGATCGTAGACGATGCCGGTGAGGACGGGATTGACCGGCAAGGGAAGGCCGTGGTATTTGAGGATCGACCAGTAGAAAGTATAGGCCTCGAGCTTGTTAAAGGCAGCGCTCATCTGGCGCATGTTCTGGGCCATATTGGTATGGTAGCCGGCCTCGCTGAGTTCGGCGGGCATGAGCGTATATTTCGTTACTGAATTGCGAGGGCAGATACCCTCATTGTAAAAGTAACAGTCCCCTCGTGAGCCGATGCTTTTAATGCGCATGCCGCGGCTGAGCTGATCGATCATGATATCTGACATGCGTTTATGGCCGACGGGAAGCCGCTCACTGTAATCAGCGAGCTGTGGCCAGAGGAGCAGAGCTGTGTTGACATCCGAGGCTCCGCCGGAGCCGGTGGCA
>JAKQKF010000259.1 GCA_029560815.1 bacterium | reverse complement strand
GCTGATCATTCTTCCGTTAAAAACCCGCTCCGCTTCCCAACTGATGCCTCAGCAGCGAACACCTTGCCCGGGGAACAATTACCCTTTTCCTTTTCCGTCTAAATATAGCCATAATGTCCCTTTTGCGCAACATAATTTTTACTTATTTACTAAATATTTTATTTTTTCGCCATTTTTGTGTCATTTGTGCCTCAAGAACACCAGCTGCAGCCCCTGCCCCTTTTTCACTTGAATTCATGGCAAAAAAAGTCTATCTTATTCTGGCCAACTCGCAAGTGCTGGCCCGCATCGGCACCGCCGTCTTTCACCAATTTTTCACAGGAGCGATTCTGCCGTCTCTCACACCCCACTCCCCGCAGCGCACCTGCATCGGCTGCCGGAAGACCAAACCGGCTGATGAGCTGATGAGGCTGGTCCTCGACCATCAGGACACTGTCCGCTTTGATCCGCGCCGGCAGCTCCCCGGCCGGGGTGGGCATCTCTGCCCCGATCCGGCCTGTCTGGCCGCCGCCCTCGCCGGCAAGGCCTTCCCGCGCGCCTTCCGCAGGCCGGTGACCAGGGCCGCCGCTGCCCATCTGGAGAGCGGATTCGCCGAAGCCAGAGCGGAGTGGATCACCGCCCTCAAGCCGGGGCGACGCACCGCTCTGATCACGGCGCGACTCGAATCCGCCTTTGGCGAGCCGCTCTGGCAGAAGGGCGAGGATCCCCTCGATGCCCTCATCCTCACCGTACTCTCGCAGAGCACCAACGACCGCAATCGCGACTATGCCTTCCAGCGTTTGCGGGCAGCCTTTCCCGGCTGGGAGGCGGTGCGCACAGCCCCGAGCGAGGCCATCGCCGAGGCGATCCGCCCCGCCGGACTGGCCAACCAGAAGAGCGTCCGCATCCGCGATATCTTGCTTTGGCTCAAGGCCACCTATGGCACGTTTGATCTCGATTTCCTCTGCGAGCAAGATCCCATTGAAATCAGTCAGACCTTTATGCAGCTCAAGGGGATCGGCATCAAGACCATCAGCGTGGTGCTGATGGTGGCTTGCGGCGCCGATGTTTTCCCCGTCGACACCCATGTCCACCGCATCTGCCAGCGCCTCGGCCTGGTGCCGCAGGGGGTCAGCGCCGAAAAGACCCACGCACTCATGCAGCCCCTCGTGCCCCGCGGCAAGAGCTACTCCCTGCACATGAACTTTCTCAGACTGGGCCGGACCATCTGCCAGGCGCGCAAGCCCCGCTGCGCAGAGTGCCCGGTTGCCCTCTGGTGCCCCTCATCCTTACTTCCGGAAAGCAAATAAGCGATGAAACGATATTTCACCCTTTTTCTGCTGGCGGCAGCATGCGCAGCCGCGGCCGCCCCCATCACCGTCACCTTCCGCCACTACCCGACGGCCGCGACTGTGCAGCGTGCCTTTGTCCCCGGCACCTTCAACAACTGGGGCCCCAACGCCAGCGGGGTCATCGCCGCCGGCGCCCCCTCCGAAATGACCTGGGTCGACAGCCTCGGCTGCTATATCAAGCAGTATGCTCTCGAGACCGGCGTCACCTACAATTACAAGCTCCACGAGCACCTCAACGCCTCCGGTTCGCAGTGGCAGTGGCTGAGCGATCCCCTCAACCCCCTCATCAACACCGGCGACAACAACAACTCCATCCTTGAGCCCAAGCCGCTGATGCTCTTCCAGGTGCAGCCCGCCGGGGGGGCTCTGGTCACGGAGCAGGATGCCCATTTCACCGCCGGAGCTTTCGTCGCCGCCGGCGACTCTTTGCTCCTCTCCGCCTCGACCATCGCCATCGACGGCGCCGTGACCGCCACCCTGGCGGAGTGCTATCTCTCCGGACCGGGTCTGATCCATTATCGCCTGCCCGCCCTGGCGAGCGGCAGCCACAGCGTCACCGTGCATCTG
>JAKQKF010000251.1 GCA_029560815.1 bacterium | reverse complement strand
GATCTCCGCTTCTGCATGGCTGTCAACCCTCAGACCGACGAGTTCCTCGGGCTTGAAACGGAGGATTTTGGCAAATGCGAGATTGCAGTTCCGGAAAACACCCTCAGTGTCAATAAAAAAATAACCGTCGACGGAACGCTCGATGATGTCGCGTGAGCGCTGTTCGGATTCGGCGAGGCGGCTGGCGGTCTCCTTGTAGTCGGTGATATCGCGCGCAACGCCGAGGACCTGGATGACCGTGCCCTCCTGGTCAAAAATCGGTGCCAGCCAGGTCCCGAGCCAACGCGAGCGGCCGGAAAACTCCACCAGGTTCTCAGAATAGCGGGGGTTACCGCTCTTGAAGATCCCCTGGATAATGTTCTTCTGCCGGTCGCCGATTTGACCGCCGAAGTATTCATTCCCCGGCCTGCCGATGGCTTTGTCCGCCTTTTTGCCGATGACCTGTGCGGCATACTGGTTGATGTATACTATCCGGTCCTCCCGGTCGAGGATGAAAATCTGGTCATGGGCCGCCTCTGCCAGAGTCCGGTAGCGCTCCTCGCTCCGGCGCAGAGCCTCCTCGGTGCGATGCAGTTCAGTGACATCCCGGACAATACCGATCATTCCGGTGGGAACGTCCCGGGCATCCCGGAGAATGGAGGTGCTGATCTCTACCAGGAACTCGCTGCCGTCCCGCCGGCGCATCAGCCCGCGCTCGCCGCTCAGCGTCTCCCCAACCGGCAGGGACCAGTACAATTTTTGCAGCCGCGCCAGAAATTCGGGGCTCAGCAGATCCTTGCCATATAGTCCAGCCTGCAGAAACTTTTCACTCGACTCGTAGCCGAAAAGCCGGGCGTAACCGTCATTGGCGATCAGATATTTCCCGTGCACATCCGTCAACGCGATCGCCTCGGGTGAGGTGAAGATGATCTGCCGGTAGCGGCTCTCGCTCTCGCGCAGCTCCGCCTCGGCCTTGCGCCGCTCCTCGATCTCCGACTCCATGCTGTTCAGGAGCCGCGCGTGTTCGAGGGCAACGCCGATCTGGTTGCCTATGCTGGTCAGCGCCTCGGTTGAAAAGACCTGCAGGACTTTAATACTGCGCATCCCCAGGTTCATCGAGCCCAGCGGCCGTTCATTGCTGAATATGGGTATGGTGACGAAGCTTTGGATGCCGGCTTTATAGAGGGGGGGATAGGCCTCGATGGCATGGATATCGGGAATATGGATAACCCGCTGCTGACGCATCGCCGCCCACGACTGTGAAGTGGGGGTATCCAGCGGCGCCAGCGCGTAGGCTTCGCGCTTGGTCATGCCGCGGTAGCGGATCGGCCGCATTCTCCCCGGCCGCGATTCATCCAGCAGATAGAGCACTCCGTGATCCGCCTGGGTCAGCCGGATGAGGCTTTTAACAGCGTTATCGAGAATGGTACCCAGATCGAGCGAGGCGTTGGTCATGGCGGCGATGCTGTTGATCACCTCCAGTTCGTCCGCCCTGCGCTGGAGCTGCTCCTGCACCCGCTTCAACTCGGCGATCTCGCGCGAGTCAGAGGACTCTTCGCTGCTCGCCTCCTCCTCCGCACCGGGTGCGCGCGTGACTTTTTTCCCGTCCTCTTCCAGGACTTGTCTCTTCCTGCCGGGCAACTTCTCCCGCCTTCCTGAATGGTAAAGTGTTATTTTCTCCTTTCCTGAATTTCATCATATCAGAGGAAAATAGCAAGAAGTATTCTGTGCTTCAGCGCAGCAGCAGCATGGATCGCCGCTCTAACCGGCTGCCACAGCTCAGGGTGTAGAAATAGAGACCGCCCGCGACCGGTTGGCCATAGCCATCGCAGCCGTCCCAGCGCACCTGAAATTCACCCGGTTCCTGCACCGATTCAACCAGCCGCCGTACCTCCTGGCCGCGGCTGTTAAAGATCACCAGGGCGACCGCCCCCGCCTCCGCCAGACGGTAGCGGATGGTCGTGACCGGATTGAAAGGGTTGGGATAGTTCTGCTCAAGTGCAAAGAGAGCGGGCTGCACCCAGCTCGCCTCCCTCACCGGCAGATAGGTCGCGGTGCCGTCAAAATCGATCTGTCTGAGACGGTAGCCGTAACTCCCCTCCTGCTGCACCGGGTCGAGATAGCGATAGTTCTTCCGGCTCATGCTGCTGTGATGGCCCTCGACAAAGGCGATTTTTTTCCAGCCCTCCTCCCGGCCGGCTGCACGGCGTTCGATCTCAAAGCCATAGTTCTCGGTCTCGGTCGCGGTCACCCACTCGAGCTCAATGCCCTCCACCCGGGCGGTGGCGGAAAAGGCGAGCAGCTCCACCGGCAGATCGTTGGCCTCGAGGGTCGTGAACCGCCGGGTTCCGGACCACTCTCCTGCGCCACCGCTGCTGACGGCACGGATGCGCCAGAAATAGGTTGTTTTGGAGTCCAGTTCATTCACCGGCCAGTAGAGCAGGGGGATCTCCTCCTGATCGATGAGAAGGCTCGAAAAACCGGGGTCGGCCGCCAGCTGCAAATGATAGGCAATGGCCCCCGCCGACGGCTGCCAGGAAAAAACCACATCCAGCGGGGCATCCCGCTCGCCATCACCCGGGGTCACCTGCAGAGGAGCCTCGGGGAGTTGGAGGGCGAGCGAAAAGGTGATGGCCGGACCGGCTGTGCCCACGCCGAAAAGATCGAGGCCGCCTGGCGTGCCATCCGCGAGAAGAGGGGCCGGGTTGCTTCCATTATTAAAAGCGGTGCGGCCGGCGTCGGCGGTGAATGTGGCGCTCCAGAGATTGCCGTCGGCGGCCGGGGTGCCGTCCGGACGATAGACATAGAGCTCATCGGGCAGCGCACCATTGCCGTAGCGTTGGAGATCGCGCTGATCGACGCGGTAGACCAGCAGGCCGTCGCCGGGTAGCGCCGATTCGAAAATGCTGCCGGCGCGGCGCCGGTATTCCAGTACGAAGAATTCACCGCCCTCCGGATCCGCCGGCGAGAGAATGCGGAAGGCGCTGCCCTCCGCGGCGGTCAGGGGCTGGAGCGTGTAGGTGCCATTGGCGGCAAGCAGCGGCAGGTCGGCGATCCAGCCGCCGTACTTGTGCTTGCACCAGGCGCCGGGATGCTGCGGCGGCGCGGTCGGACTGGCCATGACGTCCCAGACTCCCACCGGATTGAGGCCGTCATAGTTGTAGTGGTAGAGATCGGGAAAACCGATGGTGTGCAGCATCTCGTGCACCAGCACATGGGTGCTGCCGTTGCCGACAAAACTCTCGAGCGTAAAGCTGTAGGAGTAGGCCCGCTTGCCGTTGATGGAGACCGCGTACTCGTAGAGAGCCCAGGCGTGCGGCCAGAGCAGGGTGTTCCAGGCCGAGGGGCTGCCCCTGACGATGAAGACCATATTGTCGATGAGGCCATCGCCGTCACCGTCCAGATCCAGCCCGGCCGGAATCTGCCCCTTGACCGCTTCGAGGGCGTTTCTGATCAGCGTCTGTTCGCGCTCGCTGCGCTCTTCCGCGTCGGCATACCCCAGGGCGTCATCGGTCGCGGGCTTGTAATAGCCGCGCGGATGACCATCCCGGTAGGAGACGATCGTGCTGCCAGGCGGAGGGTAAAAGTGGGATTCCACCGCGAGCTGCTGATAGGAGACCTCGCGGAAATAGTTGTAAACAGAGTTGAACCCGGGCTCGGAGCTGTTGAAGGAGGCGTTGTAGGTGGAGATCGGCCCGGTGAATTCGGGATCGTCGCTGCAGCGGATAAAGACGACCAGATTTTTCATCACGCCGGTGCCGGGCGCGTTCTTGCCGGCCAGGCCGGGCTCCTTGCGCAGGGCGGACGAATGGAAATCGCGCCGCAGCTGCTCCAAATCCCCGGGTACCAGTGGAATGCCCGGCACCAGCCCGGCGGCCACCGGGTCAGCCTCGCCGACGCGGTGCACCGTCGCGGCCAGCCCCGCGCCCGACCGCTGGCCGTAGAGATACCAGCCGCTGCCGGGCTCCTTGATGACCGGAAAACCGAGGCGGTCGTGCACCCAATTAAAATATTCGTCGCCGGTGATGTAACACTGCACCTCCCGGCCGTCCGGCTGCCGCAGAACGACCGGTACATCCTCCAGCCAGGCCGCCCGGGCCGCCCCCGCTGCGGCGATCACCAGCCCGGAGGCGACTGTAAACCATCTCTTCCACCTCTTCACGCGCATCCACCCTCTCCGCCACCGCATCCATTTCCGGTGTGGCCTTGACTACCCATTTCCCCGGCATAATGCCCGGCAAAAGCGCCGGAGTGTTGACATTATGCCCCATCTGCAGCCCGGATGCGCCACGGTCCGGCTGCCTGAAAGAGATTCAAGTTATTGTTTTAAATAACCCGGATCTTCTCTTCAGGCCGGAACGGGGCGCCCGGCACTGCAGTGTAATGCAACGGGCATGCCAAAGGAGAAAAGTGAAGGGAAAATTCAGGGCACAAGCAGGAGTTTGCCGAGGGCTTGCCGGGAGCAGAGGTAATCCTGCGCCGCCGCTGCATCTGTGAGGGCGAATTCCCGCGCGATGACGAGCTGAAGCCGCCCCGCCGCCATCCAGGCGAAGAGGTCGCCGCTGCGCCGCTGCACCTCCTCCGCGCTGGCGGCATAGCTGGCCAGGACCGGCCGTGTGAGATAGAGCGATCCTGCCGCGGCAAGCCGGCCGGGATCGAAAGGCGGCACCGCCCCGCTCGACTGGCCGAAGAGCGCCAGCAGCCCGCGCACGCGCAGGGCGGCCATGCTCCCCTCAAAGGTCGCTGCCCCCACCGAATCGTAGACCACATCGACGCCGCGGCCCCCGCTCCAGGCGCGGGCCTGCTGCGGCCACGCCGGATCCCCGGAAAAAAGCACCACCTCCGCGCCGCAGCGCCGGGCGATTTCACCCTTTTCCGGTGTGGAAACCACCGCCGCCACCCGCGCCCCGAGCAGCACCGCCATCTGCACCAGCAGCTGTCCGGTCCCGCCGGCGGCGGCATGCACAAGGGCGCGTACGCCCGGCTTGAGGGGGAAGGTGTCATGGCTGAGATAGTGGGCGGTCATCCCCTGCAGCATCACGGCGGCCCCCTGCGCGAAGGAGAGTTCCTCGGGCAGACGCACCAGTTTCCATGCGGGTACGACATTATATTCCGCGTAGCCGCCGGCATGCATCGCCCAGGCGACCCGATCGCCCGGCCGGAGCCCCTCGACCCCGGCCCCGGCGGCGTCGACCGTGCCGGCACCCTCCTGGCCCGGGATGTAGGGCAGCGCCACCTTGTAGAGTCCCGTGCGATGATAGATGTCGATGAAATTGACCCCGGCCGCGGCCAGCTTGACCCGCACCTCGCCCGCGCCGGGCTGCGGCAGGGCGATTTCTTCCGGCACCAGCACGGAGGAATCCCCGGTGCGGTGCATGCGAATGGCGATCATATTTTTCTCCTTCACAAGCCCCAGACGGCAAAAATATGCTGGATTATATCCTAAAATAATGGTAAATTTGGTCTTGTGCAACATTAAAAGGCCGGCCCGCCGGCCCGAACCCAAACCGTCAGGAAAAATTCTTCATGTCCGCAGCAAAAAAACTGGTCGATTCGATCTCGCGCAAACATCTTTTACGGGACTATATCGCCATCATCATCGGCGCTTTCATCATGGCTTCCGGCATCGCCATCTTTCTGGTCGATGCCAAGGTGGTCCCC
>JAKQKF010000236.1 GCA_029560815.1 bacterium | reverse complement strand
GCGTTCGCCGCCGGAGTAGATGGCATAGCCGTGGCGCGGGAAAGCGCGGCCGGGCATGTCGAAACCGATCAGTTTGCGTTTGAGGCCGGCGGCCTTGATCTGCAGCAGGGCATCGCGGCCGACGAACTCGCCCTTGTTGAGTTTGGTGATCCAGCCGAGGCCGGCCTCGAGGGGATTGGTGCTCTGATCGATGTCGTTGCCATAGAGGCAGTACTTCATCTCAAGGCGCAGGGTGTCCCGCGCGCCGAGGCCGATGGGCTCGATACCGAACTCGGCGCCGGCGGCCATCACCGCCTGCCAGACCTTAACCGCCGCGTCATTGCGGAACATCAGCTCATAGCCCAGCTCGCCGGTGTAGCCGGTGCGTGAAATCATCATCGGCACGCCGGCCGCCTCGGCTTCATCCAGCCAGTAATAGTCGAGGCTGTTGAGATCGAAGGTGGTCAGCTTTTGCAGCGTCTTTTGCGCCATCGGCCCCTGCAGGGCGAGCAGCGAATAGTCGTCGCTCTCATTGGTCAGGGTGACGCCGTCGATGAGGTGCCGGTTGGCCCACTGCCAGTCCTTATCGAGATTGGCGGCGTTGACCACCAGGAGGTAATAGCCGGGAAAACGGTAGATGAGGAGATCATCGACAATGCCGCCATCCTCGTAGCACATCGCAGAGTACTGCACCTGCTTGACGGCCAGCTTGCTGACGTCATTGATGGTGATCTTTTGCAGAAAGGCCTCGGCGTTGGGACCCTTGACGATGAATTCGCCCATATGGGAGACATCGAAGAGGCCGACGGTGGAGCGGACGCGGCGGTGTTCATCGATGATGCCGCGGTACTGGATGGGCATATAATAGCCGGCGAACTCGACCAGCTTGGCGCCGGCCTGTTCGTGGATGTCGTATAAAGCGGTTTTTCTGGTTTCCAAAGCGCCTCCCGTTGCAATTGGTTTGCATGGCTGCGATGGCCATATTCTTTCAATCTGAAAATTAACATTTATTTGCGAGAGTTGCAAGAAGTAATTTCC
>JAKQKF010000234.1 GCA_029560815.1 bacterium | reverse complement strand
CCACCGATACCGAGGTGGAGGAGCCGCTGCTCGAGCCGCGGGCCTCGGCCGATGAGATCGAGTTCATCCTCAAGACCTGCGAGGCCTATCTCAACAAGGACCCGCGGCCATCAGACATCCTCAGCGTCTTCGCCGGGCTGCGGCCACTGGCCGTGCCCGAGGAGAAGAGTGGTCCCACCAAGGACGTCACCCGCAAGCACCAGATTATCATCTCCCCCTCCGGCCTGATCACCGTGACCGGGGGCAAGTGGACCATCTACCGCAAGATGGCCGAGGACGCCATCGACAAGGCGGTGCAGGTGGGCTGCCTCGAGGAGAAGGAGTGCGTCACCAAAAACCTGCCGGTGCACGGCTATCTCCGCAACATGGATTTCGACGCCCCGCTGAGCTATTACGGAGCGGACCGGGTGGTGCTGGAGGAGACGGTGCTGGCGGAGGAGCCCGCGCTGGGCGATCCGATCCATCCGGCTTTTCCCTATATCAAGGCGGAGGTGGTCTGGGCGGTCCGGCACGAGATGGCGCGGACGGTGGAGGATTTTCTGGCGCGGCGGGTGCGGGCGCTCTTTCTAGACGCGCGCAGCAGCATCGGGGCGGCCCCGGCGGTGGCGGAGATCATGGCGCGGGAGCTGGGGCGCGATGGCGCGTGGGCCAGCGGCCAGGTCGAGGCCTATGCGGAGCTGGCCAAGGGGTATATTGTGGAATAGAAGATAATTTCGCGCAGAGGCGCAGAGCACCACCGCCCCGAAAACAAAAACGATTTCTCACAAAGGCACAGAGACGCAGAGCACCGCACTGCCCCGAAAATAAAACAATTTCTCACGAGACACAAAGAAAAAATATTTTTCTGCCCTTCTTTGTGCCTCTGTGCCTTTGTGAGAACCGCTCTTGATTTTCTTTGTGCCTTCGTGCCTTCGTGAGAAATAGTCTCATCTCTGCACGCGCGCGGAGCCGCCGGCGGCGAGGTGCTCCACCTCCTTCAGGGTTGCCGTCGAGGTATCGCCCGGAGTGGTCATGGCCAGGGCGCCGTGGGCC
>JAKQKF010000228.1 GCA_029560815.1 bacterium | reverse complement strand
GTTCTCGATCGACGTCGAGCTGCTCAGCGTGGAGTTGAGGAAAAAAAGAGATCCCCACACCATTGAAGCTGCCCTGCTCGACGCACAGGGAAACGCCATCTATCAGGCCGCCCAAACGGTCGAGATGAAGGGTAAAACGGTCGCGGCCGTCATCTTTGCCCAACGCATACCAGCGCCCCGGCAGTGGTCGGCCGAGAGCCCCAATCTTTACAGTCTGGTCCTGACCCTCAAGGATGCCAAAGGCACGCCGACCGAGCGGGTCGGCTGCAAGGTCGGCTTTCGCACGGTGGAGATCAGGGATGGACTGCTTCTGGTCAATGGCGTCGCGGTGTTGATCAAGGGGGTCAACCGCCATGAGCACGACGAACACACCGGCCACGTCATCTCAGAGGCCTCGATGGTGCGCGACATTCAACTCATGAAGCAGAACAACATCAATACCGTGCGCACTTGCCACTATCCCAACGACCCGCGCTGGTACGAACTCTGCGACCAGTACGGCCTCTACGTCATCGACGAAGCCAACATCGAATCACACGGCATGGGCTACAACCCCGAGCGCACCCTCGGCAACCATCCGGACTGGATCGCGGTGCATGTGGACCGCGTCAGCCGCATGGTCGAACGCGACAAGAACCATCCCTCGGTGATCATCTGGTCGCTCGGCAACGAGGCCGGTGACGGGGTCTGCTTCACCGCCGCCTACAACTGGGTGAAATCGCGAGATCTCTCGCGCCCGGTCCACTATGAGCGTGCGGAGATGCGCAGCAATACCGATATCTACTGTCCGATGTATGAGCACATCGACAACATGCTCGACTATGCCTCCAAACCGCAGAGCCGGCCGCTCATCCAGTGCGAATATGCCCACTCGATGGGCAACGCCACCGGCAACCTCCAGGATTACTGGGATGTGATCGAGGCCCATCCCCAGCTCCAGGGGGGCTGCATCTGGGACTGGGTTGATCAGGGCTTCGCCCGCACCACCCCGGATGGGCGCAAGTACTGGGCCTTCGGCGGCGAATGGGGCCCGCCCTCGGACGCCAATTTCTGCTGCAACGGCCTGGTCTGCCCGGACCGCACTCCCCATGCCGCTCTGCAGGAGGTCAAGAAAGTCTACCAATCGATCAAGTTCAAGGCGGTGAATCTGTCGGATGGCGAAATCGAGATCCGCAACGGCTACAGCTTTATTCCCCTGAGCGGCTTCGAATTCGTCTACCGGCTTGAACTGGACGGGCGGACCATCGCCGGGGAGGCGCTGCCACCCCTCGATCTGGCGCCGGGCCAGTCCACCCGCCTGCGCATTCCGCTCCCCATCCTGACCGTTCTTCCCCATGCCGGCTATTTCCTGACCCTCGAGGCGCGCACCCGTGAGGAAGCCCCCATGGTCCCCAAAGGACATGTTATGGCCGCTGAGCAGTTCGAGCTGCCCCTGCCGGAAGTTGCGGTGGAGCGCAGCAAGGCGGCAGGCCCCGCTCTGAAGCTGAAGGAGAGCAAGCAAACCCTGGATATTCAAGGGGCGAATTTCAGCGTGCGCTTCGACAAGGGCACCGGCCTGCTGACCTCTTTTATCTCCGGCAGCCGGGAGCTCTTGCACACGCCGCCGGCGCCCAATTACTGGCGGCCGCCGACCGACAGTGATTTCGGCAATGGCATGAACAAACGCTGCCTGCCCTGGCGCACCGCCAGTTGTGAACGCAAGCTGATCACCTTGCAGACCACTCCGGTTAAAGTTAAAAAAACGGGGCTCATCGCCGTGCAGGTCGACGTTTTCTATGAGCTGCCGGCAGTCGGCCGCGAGCAAATCCGTTATACTGTGCTGGGTGAAGGCGAGATTCAGGTTGAGCGCCATTTTACCGCGATGGAGGAAAAGCTGCCCGAGATGCCGCGCTTTGGCATGGCTTTGGCGATGCCGGCCGGCTTTGAACGGGTGCGCTGGTTCGGCCGCGGGCCGCACGAGAATTACAGCGATCGCAAGACCTCTGCCTTCGTCGGCCTCCATGAATTGACCGTGGACGGGTTCAACGAGCCCTATGTCTCGCCGCAGGAAATGGGCTACCGCACCGATACCCGCTGGCTGGCGGTGACCGATGCGCAGGGCAGCGGGTTGCTTTTCATCGGGCCGCTCTGC
>JAKQKF010000200.1 GCA_029560815.1 bacterium | reverse complement strand
CGGGCTGCTCATCGACCCCTGCCTCCCCCCCGACTGGAAGGGATTCAGGGTCGAACGCCGCTTCCGCGGGGCGGTCTACCAGATCACAGTGGAAAATCCCCGGGGAGTGGAAAAAGGCGGGCTCACCGTCGAGGTGGATGGCGTCTCCTTCCCCGAACGGCGGTCTGATGGCGCCTGTGTGCTGCCGCTCTTTCCGGCCGGCAGCGCACACCGGGTGCACGTCATCATTAAATGAGGAAGCATTGATGAAATCCTGGCTGATCATACTCCTTCTGGCCCTCACATCCTGGCCGGCGGCCGCCTGGACGGAGAGTCCGGCCGGCCCTGCGGAAAAGGCGGCGAACGCCGCGGCCCTCGAGGATTCGGCTTTTCTCGACCTGCTCCAGCGCTCGGCGGTCAATTTCTTCTGGTACGAGGCCAACAGCAGCAACGGCCTCATCAAGGACCGCAGCACCCCCAACAGCGCCTGCAGCATCGCCTCGGTCGGGTTCGGCCTCACCGCCATCTGCATCGGCATCGACCACGGCTGGATCCCCGCCGACCAGGGGAGGCAGCGGGTTCTCACCACCCTGCAAACCTTCTGGAACAAACCCCAGGGACGGGATGCCAGGGGTTTTATCGGCTACAAGGGATTATTCTATCACTTTCTCTACATGAGCAGCGCCGTGCGCGAGGGCTACACCGAGCTTTCGGACATCGACAGCGCTCTGCTCCTGGCCGGCATCATCTACAGCCGCGAGTATTTCGATGGGGCGGATTCGGCCGATATCGAGATCCGCGCCCTTGCCGATTCGATCTATCGCCGCGTCGACTGGCAGTGGATGCGCAATTACAACCCGGGGTTGACCACAGAATGGACCCCCGAGAAGGGTTTCGGCGGCGGCTGGTGGTCGGGTTACAACGAGATGATGATCATGTACATCCTCGGCCTCGGCTCGCCCACCCATCCCCTGCCGGCATCGACATGGAAGGCCTTCTGCGGCGGTTACAAATGGGGGGTG
>JAKQKF010000184.1 GCA_029560815.1 bacterium | reverse complement strand
CTATGAGGAGATGCATGCGCGGGTGGACGAGATGCTGCGGCGCTTCGACCTCCATCCTTTCCGCCTTAAATCGCCCCACTATCTCTCGGGCGGAGAAAAACAGCGCCTCGCACTCGCCGCGGTCCTCGCCATGCGGCCCAGATATATCATTCTCGACGAGCCCACCTCCCTGCTCGATCCCCAGCACCGCCGCCAGATCATCGATCTGCTGCTCGGGCTCCATAGGGAGAGGGAGATCGCCTGGATCCTCGTCACCCAGTTTCCCGAAGAGGCGCTCCTGGCCGAGCGGCTGATCATCCTCGAACAGGGCCGCCTCTACCGCGCCGGCAAACCGGCCGAAATCTTTCGCGAGGTGGATGAGCTGCTGGCCATCGGTCTCGAGCCGCCGCTCTCGTTCTATCTGAACCATCTTGCGGGCAGCTGATTCTTTTTACCGCGTCTGTTGATTTTTACATTTTTTGCACCTATATTCCGGTAAACAAAAGGCATTCACGCTGTGCAAACAATGGCTTGAACCAGCACCATGACGCCGACCCTGCAGATAACCCATCTCGTCGATCCCACTGTGCTCCAGCATGTGCAGGATTCTTTTGCCTCGCAAAAGGCGCTCTCCCTCCTCATGTTCGATACCCGCGGCGAAAAGCTGACCAGGCCCTCTTCCTTTTGTCCGCTCTCTCCGGCTCTGACTCCGATCCTGGGTCCCTTTCTCGAGTTCATCCTGACCAATCCGCCCCACTTTGCCGATCTCGGACTGCGGGATGGAAATACTGTTTTTGCCTCGTTTTTTAATGGCATTTTTCATCGCGCCATCCTGCCCGTGATGGTCCAGCGCCAGGCCCTTGGCGCGGTCCAGCTGGTGACGGTCAATGATCTCGACTCTTTCGACGCCGGCCGCTGGCGCTATATTCTCGACGGCTTTTCCTGGAACGATGTGAGCTATCTCGCCTTTCTCGATTCCCAGCCGCGCATGCCCCTGGCCGAACTGGACCGGTCCACCACCGCCTTAAAAACCCGGCTGACGGAAATGCTGGAGAGCGGCTTCAGCCGCTACAAGAAGCAGCAGTCCGGCGCAACTCCGCCCGGCTGGATCGGGCAAACAAGCCCCGAACTGGTGACCAATCGCGTCGGTGACATCATTTCCGCTTCCCTCTCGATGGCCGGACTTTTGCACTACGACTCCGTCGAGGAGATGATCGGTCTCAACGCTGTCGAACATCTCACCCTCGATGCCGCCAGGCAGGGGGAATTGCACGAGGCCCTCGCCCAGGGAGAGTCCGAGACCCTGACCGAAGCCCTGGTGCAGACCAAAGATGGACTGCTGCTGCGGGTGACCTGGCACATTTTTCTCGAAAAGAATGACGAGGGGCATGAGGTCGGTCTGCGCTGGCAGATCCAGCGCAGCACACAAGTGCGCACCAGCGTGCCGGACGGGATCCAGCCGCCGTCAGGCCGCGAGAGCATGACCGCCCGGGGCGGCTCACCGTTCCCGCGCAAGCCTCCGGCCGCCAAAACGGTGCCGGACTCCGAATCCGCCCCGCTGACCGGAGAGACGGCCGCCCCGCCGCCGAGCCCCCTGCCGGCGGAGAGCCCCACCGGCGGCGGAACCGGAGAGAACGGCGGAGGCAAGGAGGAGGCGGAGAACCCAACCGGAGAGGGAGCCGGAGCCATCTCACCGGATATGCTCGGGTTCATGGACGAATTGCGCTATCCCCTTTTCGCGGTCGACAGCGACAACCGGATCCTGGTCTGGAACCGGCAGATGGTCGAACTGCTCAGGATCTCTCCGCAGGCGGTCGCCAACCTCGATTTTGCCAATCTCCTTGTCGGCGATTCGCAGAAAATGTGGCATCAGTGGCTTTTCGAGTTCCGCGTCAATCCGGATGCCGCCGAGGCCAAACCGGCCGGCCTGCTCTATGTGCTTGACAACAGCGGCGAGGTCTATGCCATCAGCCTCGAGCTGGCCAAAACAGACCTCCCCTCCGGGCGGGTGATTTCCGCCGCCGTCCGCTCCTGCGAGAAAGCAGCCCCCCCGCCCCCTGCGCTCGCCTACGCGACCGGCTATGAAAAGCCGCGCAGGGAGGCCGAAGAGCCGGCCGAAGAACCGGCGGATTCCGGAGGCGGCGGCGCCGGCACCCTGGCAGCCTTCAGCGCCGTCATCAGGAGGCAGTGGCTTCCCTTTCATGAACAGCTCACTCAGATCATCCGTCCGCACGAGATGCTGGAGGCCAAACGGGAAAATGCCCGCCGCCTCCTTGACAGAGCGGACACCCTTTCCCGATTGATGCAGCAGCTAAACTATATCGCTGGAGATTTCGAGCTCAACCGCGCGCCGGTGCCCATCGTGCGCATCCTGCGCTATGCCGCCAATATCCAGGAACGGCTCTTCATCCAGCCGGCGAATATCCTCTGGCTTCTCCCCGACGAGGGCGTGCTGGTGCAGGGCGATACCGTCCAGCTCTATCACGGCATGGTTTATCTTCTCGATTATGTGCGCAGGGTGATGGAGGAGGGGACAACGCTGCGCATCAGGGTGGGCACAGCGGCCGCCGGGGAGGGAATGCCGGGCTGGCATGAGGATGTCAAGATGGCCGTGATCGAGGCCGACTATACCGATCATCAATCGCCCTGGCCGGAGCCCGAAAACTGGGCGCAGAATGCGACAACGGAGAACGATTTTGCACTGGCGGCGATGCAGGCGATCATTCTGGCACACCAGGGAGCGGTCCGGATCATGCCCCTGGATGATGAACGGCGCTCCTTCCAGCTCTTTCTGCCGCTGGCCTTAACCGCCGCCAGGCCCGCCGCAGGGGGCGCCACTGTTCTGGTCATCGATGACGAACCGGGGATCGTGCAGATGAACGCTCTCATGCTGGAGCATGCCGGGTACAGCGTGCTCTCCGCCATCAGCGGCTCAGAGGGGCTGCGCCTGCTGCGGGAACATGGCGGGGAGATCGGCGCCATCCTGCTGGATTGGCAGCTCCCGGACATCACCTGCCAGGATATGGCCGCCGAAATCGGCAGGATCAGCAAGGCACCGCTGATCCTGGCAAGCGGATTTCTGCCGGATGCGGAAATAAAAGGGGTGATCGAGCGCTACGACGTGCGTTTTCTGCAAAAGCCCTATACGCTCAATCTGCTGGTGAAGACGGTGGCCGGCGCGATCGGGGGAGAGTCCCCCGCCGCTAAACCGCAAAGCGGAAATTGATAATATCCCCATCCTTGACGATATATTCCTTCCCCTCCAGCCTTAACACCGCCTCGGCACGGCATTTCGCCATGGTGCCGCGGGCGATGAAATCATCGTAATGCACAATCTCTGCGCGGATGAATCCGCGCTCGATGTCGGAATGGATCTCGCCGGCGGCCTGAGGCGCCGGGGTGTGCTCACGTATCGTCCATGCGCGCACCTCATCCTCGCCCACTGTGAAGAACGAGAGCAGGCCGAGCAGTTCGTAGGAGGAGCGCAGCAGGCGGTCCATGGCGGGCTGTTTGATGCCGGCATCCTGGCGGAATAGCTCCGCCTCCTCCTCCGAGAGCTGCTGGATCTCCATCTCGATGCGGGCGGAGATGGCCAGCACGGCGGTCTTGGGGATTCCCGCCCACTCCGCCAGCTCCGCGGCGATGGCGTCGCTGCGGCCGATCTCCTGCTCGTCGATATTGGGCACGAGAATGTGCGGTTTGAGAGAGAGAAACTGATAGCCGCGGATGAGGATCTCCTCGTCAGGGGCGAAGGAGAGGGTGCGCAGGGGCTGCAGGGCATCGATGGCGCTTTTACAGCGCTGCAGGACCTGTTCCTCCTTGACGTGGAGGTCGGTCTTGCGCACGCGCATCTCTTTCTCCAGCCGCTGCAGGCGGTTTTCGATGATGCCCAGATCGCTGAGGATGAACTCCTCCTGGACCAGCTTGAAATCGCGCTGGAGGTTGATGCTGTTGAGGGGATGGGGCACATTCTCATTGTTAAAGGCGGCGGCGATCACCAGCACGGCGTCGACTGTGCGCAGCTGGCCGAGAAACTGATCGCTGAAGCCGCCCTTTTTCTGCTCGTCGGCCGAGAGGCCGCTGAGGTCGATATACTCGATGGTCGCGGGGGTCTTTTTCTTGGGCTGATAGATCGCATCCAGCTTGTCCAGCCGTTCATCCGGGACCTTGACGATTGCATGCTGGGCCTCGCGTTTGCCCGCTGAAGCGGCGGGATCGGCGGTCGCCCCGGTCAGGGCGTTGAAGAGGGTGGTCTTGCCGGAGAAGGGCAGACCGACAATGCCTATTTTCATGATTACAGTCCGTTTTATTATGTGCTAAACTTACATAAAATATAAACTTTCGGCCGTTCATTTGCAAGAAAAATATCCGGCGCTTTCAGCAGCTCCCGCCGCCCATGCGATTTTATCCTTTATTTCCTCCGATAATTTTCGCATATTAAACGAACTGCTCATCCCAACAAGGAAAATATCATGGCTGCGGATACCAAAAGCGGAGCCCGGCTCTGCCCCAACTGCAGACGCCTCATTTCCGTCAACGCCAGAGAGTGCATCCACTGCGGCTGGAAAAACTATGGTCTCTCCGGTCTCGGCACCGGTTTTGAAAAGATCATCCGCTCGCTGGGCGGGCTGGTGCCCGTTTTGATCGGTTTCTGCGTCTTTCTCTATATCGTCGCCCTGCTCATGGATCTCTCCGCCCTGGCCTCGCCGCGCGGCCTCTTCAGCCTGTTTTCTCCCGGCGGTGAGGCCCTCTTCCGCCTCGGCATGACCGGGGCCGGCCCCCTTGCGCAAGGGCGGTGGTGGACCCTCTTCACCGCCATCTATCTGCACGGCGGCCTCCTCCACATCCTGTTCAATATGATCTGGCTGCGTAATATCGGCTATGCCGTCGAGGAGTTGTTCGGCACCTCCCGGGCCTTTATCATCTTCACCGCCGCCGGCGTGGCCGGTTTTCTCGCCTCGGACCTGCTGCGCGTCGCTTATACGGTCGGAGCCTCGGGCTCCATCTTTGGACTGCTCGGCGCTCTGATCTATTACGCCCGCCATCGCGGCGGCGCCTACGGCGAGGCTCTCTTCCGCCAGGTGGGCAGTTGGGCGCTCATGGCCTTTGTTTTCGGTTTCCTCTTTCCCAACGTCAACAACTGGGCTCATGCCGGCGGCTTCGCCGGCGGCTATCTTTCTGCGCTTCTCCTCGGCTACCAGGAGATCCGCGGCGAGCGCACCGGCCACCGTATCGCCGCCATCGTTCTGGCGATCGTCACCCTGGCCGGTTTCGTCCTGTCACTGGCCCGGGGCATCTGAGCGGACCCCCGCGCGGAGCGACTCATGCCGGAGATCAAGATCTCGGTCATCCTGACCACGCGCGACCGCGCCATGCTCGTGAGCGAAGCCCTGGCATCGGTGCTCGAGCAGAGCCGTGCGCCCGATGAAATCATCGTCGTCGATGACGGCTCCGTGGATGATACCGGCGAGCGGCTTCGCCCGCTGGCGGCAAGCGTGCGCTATCTCCGCAATCCGCAGCCGCTGGGTGTCTCCGCGGCGCGCAACCGCGGCATCAGGGCGGCAGCCGGAAGCTGGCTGGCTTTTCTCGACTCGGATGACCTCTGGAAACGCGGCAAACTTGCGCGCCAGCTGCAGGCCCTGCGCGAAAATCCCGGTTACCGGATCTGCTACACCGACGAGGAGTGGCGGCGGGACGGCCGCTGGATGAATCAGAGCGCCCGCCACCGCAAGCGCTCCGGCTGGATTTACTCCGACTGCCTTCCGCTCTGCATCATCAGTCCTTCCTCGGTGCTGATCGAACGCAGCCTTCTGGATGAGGTCGGGTTTTTCGACGAATCCCTCCCCGCTTGTGAAGATTATGATCTATGGCTGCGCATTGCCGGCCGCGTCCCTGTGCTCTTCGTGCCCGAGCGGCTCATCGTCAAGCGGGCGGGGGAGTGGCCCCAGCTTTCGCGGCAGCACAGCCTCGACCGCTACCGCATCATTGCGCTGGCCAGGATCACCGCAGCCGGCGGGCTGGGGGCGGCCGAGCTCTCGGCGACCAGGGAGATGCTCGCGGAAAAGTGCCGTGTCTATGCCCTGGGCTGCCGCAAACATGGCCGGATTGAGGAGGCCGATTGGGCGGAAAAAATGGCCCTCGCCGGAACCGGTCCGGAACCATCGCCTATGTCAGAGGAGATAAAAGATGAATAGATGGCTGTACCTGGCGCTGACCTTCGGGCTCCTCGCCCTGGGCTGCGGGAAGAGCGAACAGGACCCGGAGATCGAGTCGGTGGTGCGCGCCTACCACGCCGCCTTTGACGCCAAAGAGCTTGCGGCCCTGCGGGGTTTCTGCGCGCATGAGATGAGCTGGTACACCCTCAACGGCAAAGCCCTCAATGCCAGCCAGATCGCCGACTTTTTCACCCCCATGCTGGCGCGCTGGGAGACGGTGAAAACCGTCCTGAGCGGCATGGAAATCCGCCGCGAAGGCGGCCTGGCTGTGGTGCGCTACCGGAGCGAACTCCAGATCACCACCAGCGGCAAGGCCTCGACCATGCAGAACCTCTACACTACCGTACTGGTCAGGGAGGGGGGAAGCTGGAAGATCTGGCAGCATCATATGACGACGAGCTACTGAACAACGCGGCTTCAATTTTTTTGAAGGAGTGCAGGATGAAGATCGGATTTATCGGGCTGGGCATCATGGGTGAGCCCATGGCTCTCAATCTGCTCAAGGCGGGATTCCCTCTCACCGTTTACAACCGCACCGCAAGCCGTATGACCAGGCTGGTGGAGGCCGGTGCTGCTGCGGCGGGGTCACCGCGCGAGGTGGCTGAGGCGAGCGATATCGTCATCACCATCGTCACCGATTCACCCGACGTCGAGGAGGTTGTCCTTGGCCGGGAAGGGATTCTCTCCGGTCTTCGGCCGGGCAGCACGGTGATCGATATGAGCACGATCTCGCCGGCCACAACCCGGCGTTTGGCCGGGGAGATCGAGAAGGCGGGCAGCGAGATGCTCGATGCGCCGGTCAGCGGGGGGGATGTCGGCGCCATCGCCGGCACCCTGGCGATCATGGTGGGCGGCAAAGAGGAGGTCTTTACGCGCTGTCTGCCGCTCTTTCAGGCCATGGGCAAAAGCGCCACCCTGGTCGGCGGTCACGGCATGGGCCAGACGGTCAAACTGTGCAACCAGATCCTGGGCGCGGTCACCAATCTGGCCGTCTGCGAGGCGGTCGAGTTCGCGCGCAAGGCCGGCGTCGACCCTCTCGTCATGATCGAGGCGGTCAAGGGCGGTGCTGCCGGCTCCTGGCAGCTCGCCAACCTTGGCCCTAAAATGGCAGCGGGCAATTTTGCGCCGGGATTCATGATCGACCTGCAGCAGAAGGACCTGCGGTTGGCCCTTGAGGCGGCGCGCGAGCTGCAGCTGCCGGCGCCCGCTCTCGCCCTGGTCAACCAGCTCTTCACCGGCTGTCAGGCGCACGGCGAGGGGCGCGAAGGGACCCAGGCGCTGGTCAAATCGCTGCGCCGGCTCGGCGGCAACAGCTGAGGTGTCCGCAGGACGATCCGCATCCAAAGCCGGATGCGGGTATGTTATCAATAAAGAGCAGTAAATGCAGGTGGCTGGATGAGCGGATGGATTAAGGCATGGATTGCGGGGCTGGCGGGTTCACTGGCGCTTGGAATCGCGGGCTGTTCTCTCGAAGCGCCCAAGGCGCCGAGCTGGGATACCACGCTCAACATCCCGGTGACCGACCACACCTACCATCTGGACGAGCTTCTCAAGGATGAGCAGAATTTCAGAACCGGCCTGGACAGCCTGCTCACTTTTCACTTCGAGGAGGCGCTCGACACCATTGCCGTCGGCGATCATCTCACGCTGCCCGATATCCACGAAAGCCTCACCCTGGGCCTCGACGCCTTCCGGATACCGAGCCTGCCGGTTATGGCCGACCGCTTTCTCTGGGCGCAGCTGACGACGGAGGCTGCGGTTCCCGCAGGCACAACCGGGGTGATCTCCCCCTTCGCTTTTAATTATGTTCCCAGCACCATCCACAGCAGCCAGGATCTCCTCTACGCCCAACTGATCAGCGGCACGGCGCGGCTCCACCTCTACAACCGCACGACGGTCGATCTGGAAAACGTCATTCTCTCCCTGCAGGACAGCGCCACTGGCAGGATCATGGTCTCCTCCCCCCTCGTGGCCCGCATCGCCGCGCTCGATTCCGCGGCGGTGAATGTCGATATGCGCGGCAGCACCATCCCGCGCCAGGCGCGCTGGCTGCTCAGCGGCAATTCGCCCGGCAGCAGGGGCGCGGTGGTCCCGGTCAACGGCCAACTCCCCTTTGATGTGGTGGTGGAGTTGATCGATTTCGTCATCGCCGCCGCAGAGGCGCGCATCCCCGCCATGACCATCGATCGTGCGGATTCGGTCGGGCTGGGAGAGATGGAGGGCAACGCCATCGACGAAGCGGCTTTTGAAAGCGGCAGGATGGTGCTGAGCCTGGACAACCGCTCCCCCTTCGCCAGTCCGGAGATCCTCTTCACCTTTCCCCAGATCAGACGCACCGCCACCGGCAGGGCACTGGCAATCCCTCTGCGACTGCAGCCCAACAGCCTGACCCGAACGGAAATCGATCTTGCGGGCCTGATCGCCAAACTGCCCCTGCCCCCGGCGGGCGCTCCGCAGTCCGTTCAGGTGGAGGTGCGTGCGGTGACCGACGATATGCGCAGCTCCTTCGCGGAGGTCGGCGAGATGACCAGCCTGACCATGCGGATCGACCTGGAAGAGCTGGCACTCGACCATTTCCACGGCCGCCTCGCGCCCCGTCAAGTGCGCATCGACAGCACCCTGCGCGCTCTCGATATCTCCGGCGAGTGGGGCGATCTCGAGGGAGTGACCTTGCGGGAGGCGAGACTGCAGGTAGAAATTTTCACCACTCTCAATCTGCCTTTCAGGTTCAGGGGCGCACTCCACGGCTTCAGTGAAGGCCGGGCCGGGATCCCCTTCCCCCTCGACATCGCGGTGCCCGCGGCCTCAGCCGGCGCCCTGCTCTACCAGGCTCCGCTCTTTACGGTCAATAACAGCAGCATCGTCAGCTTTATCAACCAGCACCCGGATCAGATCGCTGCAGCCGGAAGCGCCTGGATCGGCGATGGTCTTGCCGCAGGCGGCGTTCGCCGCGAAGACCGGATATCGGCGCGTTTCACTCTTGACTTGCCCTTTGTGCTGAGCTGGGAGGAGCGCTCGATCGATGGCGATCTCAATATTCTGGAGATCGCCCCGCCGGGTGCGGAGGGGGATGCGGTAGAGGAGAAGGATGGACGCCTGCTGCTGTCGGGGGATGCCACGGCGCATCTGCGCGATGCGATGCTGGAGCTGTCACTGGAGAACCGCCTGCCCGCCGGCGGTGAGGTGACTTTTTATTTCGCCGCCGATTCGAGCGGCATCTTCACACGGCCAGATCTCGTGGTGGGTCCGGTAAAGCTCGCTGCGGCGGCGGTGGACGCCTCCGGCAGGGCGGCTGCGCCGGCGATGAGCAAAACCACGCTCACCCTCTCCGCTGATGATCTGCGCCTCTTCCAGAATGGGGGAGCGGGGACCAAACAGCTCTATTTCAGTCATCGCGTGCGGATTGCCGGCAGCGGCGGCCGCAGCCTCCGCCTTCATCTCGCCGATTATGTGCGGGTGCAGGCCCTGCTGAGGCTGGTGGTCCGGATTGGCGAATAGAAGCGCCCGCCGGCCTATTTCCTGCCCTTTTGCACATATTCCCTGATCTCGCGCAGCCGTGCGCGGATCGGCAGTTTCTGCGTACAGGCCTCCTCGCACTGGCCGCATTCGGTGCAGAGATCAAAGACCGGACTCTTGCGGCTTATCCCCCAGTGCCAGCCGAGACGCTCGGCGATGCTCTCGGGCTTTCCGGAGAGCATGAACTGGTTATAGCTGTCCATCATTTTGGGCACCGGCACTCCGACGGGGCAGTGGTCGCAATAGCCGCATCCGGTGCAGAGTTCATCAAATGAGGCGCTAAGATGAGTGCGAATCCCGCTTACCGCCTCCTCGCTCAGCCCCTCAAAGCCGTCAGCTGCCGCAACCGCTTCTTCAATCTGCGCTTCGCTGCTAAAGCCGACCAGGGAGGTGGTGATGCGCGGATCGTTGAGCAGGAAACGCAGGGCGCCCTGGACCACGGTCTCATCCGGGCGGGTGCGGACGAAATCAAAGCGTTCCGGATGCTGGGGAATGATGCCGCCGCCAAGCGGATTCATGACCACAACACCGCGCCCCATTCCGGCCGCTGAGCTGATCCCCTGGTCGCGATAGGCGAAATTCATCGCCGAGTAGCCGAGGAGGATCCCGGCGAAAGGATAGTCCTGGAGCATCCACTCGATCTCCGCTCCGGTCTGATGACTGGAAACGCAGATGTGCCTGATCAGCCCCTCCCGCTGCAGCTGCTCAAAAGCCTGCAATGCCCCCTTCAACTTGCGTTTCAGGTAGGAATCCTTGTCAATCACACACCAGACGTGGTAAAAGTCGACGTAGTCCAGCCCCATGCGCGTCAATGAGGTCTCCAGCTCTCGGCGGATCTCACCGGCCGTCCCCTTGTTGGTCTTGGTCGAGACGTAGAAAGGCTTTTCGCGGCGCTGTCTTTGCATATCCTTGAAAGCGGCGCCGTAAATCGCTTCAGAGTCGCCGTAGCCGATGGCGGTGTCGAAATAGGTGATGCCCAGATCATAGGCCTTTTTGACCAGGGCCGCGCAGCCATCGACATCTTTCTGATCGATAAAGCGCATGCCGCCAAATCCGATGGCGGAGAGCTGAATGCCGGTGGAGCCATAAGAGTGATAGATCATCAGATTTTCCCGGGTATGATGGTGATCCTTTGCCTGGTTGCGGCAGCGTTTGCATTAAACATATCCAACTTTTCACTGGCAGGCAAGCACTTTTTTAGCGTGCCCGGCCGCCACCGCAATCTGCCGGAGGCCTGGCTTTTGCGGCGGGCAAAAAGATGTTGCGACTGTGGAAAGCGATTAGTAAATTCAGTTTAAACACCCCGCGGCGAAGCTGCATCTCTCCGGAAAAGTAGGTCTCTTGATACGAGCATGGCTATGATTAAGCCCCGGGCGCTCCTGTTCAGCCTGCTGATGGCGGGCCTGGCCGGCGCGCAATCCCCGCAGATACCCGATTATCTTAAACGCGATGCCGGCCTTTCGGCCGGACTCGAACGGATTGTCTCAGAGCTGGCTCTGGACAGCTCTTTCGATACCGGTGAAGACGGCCTCGAGCAGATTTCCCTTGCAGTCATTGATCTCTCCGGCAAAAAGCCCCGCCTGGGCGGGGTGCGTATGGATAATTTCATCTACCCCGCCTCGGTCTACAAGATGTATGTGGCTGCGGAGATCCTCCATCAGATCAGTCAGGGCCGCTACGGCCTGAACCGGCTCCACACTGTCGCGGAGCACAACGCCGTCGACCGCTCCAAAGAATGGACCAGTGATCCGCGCCCCCTGCTTCAGGCGGGCGACACCGTCACGGTCAACTATCTCCTCGATCTGATGATCACCCGCAGCGACAATTCAGCGGCCAACTGCCTCATCGATATCGCTTCGCGTCCGGGCATCGACTCGCTGATGCACGCCTGTGGCTGGCACGGCAGCGAAGTCACCCGCAAGTTCCTCAAGCGTAAATTCGAAGAGCCCGGCTATCAAACCATCCGCGGCACCGAGACCTGCGCCCTCCATGCGGCCGATTTTCTCTGCCGGATCGCCACCGGCCGGCTGGTCAACTCCTGGGTGAGCCAGCAGATGATGTGCCTGCTCGGCCGGCAGCTGGATGACGCCAAAATGGCCGCCGGGCTTCCTGCCGGTGCGATGTTCTATCATAAAACCGGATGGTATGGCAGCTGGACCCACGATGCGGGCATTGTTGATGACGGCCGTCTCCGCTATGTCGTCGCCTGTTTTCTGCCCCTGCCGGAGGAGCTGGCTGCGGACAAACACCGGCAGCTGGCCCAAAAAATCCATGCGCTGATGCGCAGCAGATTGTGAGCGCCTCGTGCATCCAGCCCTATATGCCCGGAGCCTGCCCGGCAGCCAGGTGCAGTGCCTGCTCTGCCCCCACGCCTGCATCCTTGCACCCGGCAAGAGCGGCCTCTGCGGCGTCCGCAGGAACAGCGAGGGCGAGCTGCAGAGCCTGAATTACGGCAAGGCGGTCGCTGTGCATGTGGATCCGATCGAGAAAAAGCCCCTCTTCCATCTCTATCCCGGCAGCCGCTCTCTTTCAATCGCTGCGGCCGGCTGCAATTTCCACTGCCGTTTCTGCCAGAGCCACGAGATCTCGCAAATCAGGCCGGGTGGCGGATCGATGCCCGGCCGCCCGGTCACGCCCCGGGAGTTCGTCGATCAGGCTCTGGCGGACGACTGCCGTACCATCTCCTGCACGTACACAGAACCGACGGTCTTTTTCGAATACGCCCTGGAAATCTGCCGGCTCGCACGGGCGCAGGGAATCGATACGGTCTGGGTCACCAACGGCTATATCTCCGAGGAACCCCTGCGCGAGATCGCGCCGTTTCTCACCGCCGCCAATGTCGACCTCAAGGGCTGGGATGACGAATTCTACCGCACCGTCGTCGGCGGGACGCTCCAGCCTGTCCTCGATACCCTCAAGCTGATGAAAAGTCTCGGCATCTGGCTCGAGGTGACCACCCTGATCGTGCCCGGTTACGTCGATGACGAAACCAGGCTGCGCGAGATCGCCCGTTTCATCTGCGCAGAGCTGGGAGCGGAGACGCCCTGGCACATCAGCCGCTTTTACCCCCAATACCGTTTCACGGAGGCGGTGCCCACCCCTCTCGCCGCCCTGCAGCGCGCCCGCCAGATCGGGCTCGAGGAGGGCGTGCGCTATGTCTATACGGGCAATGTGCCCGGCGATACCGGTGAGAACAGCTACTGCCATCGCTGCGGCGCGCTGCTGGTCGGACGTTATGGTTTTCAAATTGTCACCAACAATCTGCAGGCGGGCTGCTGTCCGGTCTGCCGCACCCCGATGGATGGGATATTTACAAAGGAGGAGATGTGAAGAAAATGACAATCGCCCTGGCCGTGACCCTGTTTCTGACCATGGCCTGCATCACCCGGAAGAGCGAGCAGGGGGGAGTCGCCCCGGCCGGAGCCCTGGACCCCGCCAGCGCAAAGATCTATCAGACGGCACAATCGAACGGCAACCGGCTGGCCGACCTCGGCTCGGCCGCTTTTGAACCCTTCGGCCAGCCTCTGGAGACGCAGCCCTGCATCTTTATCGATCCAACGCACACCTTTCAGACCCTGGTCGGAATCGGCGGAGCCCTGACCGATGCGGCGGCTGAGACCTTTTTCCGCCTCCCGGAGGCGAAGCAGCAGGAGCTGCTCACGGCCTATTTTGATGCGGAGCGGGGGATCGGCTACACCCTGGCGCGTACTAATATCCAGAGCTGCGATTTTTCCAGCGGCAGCTACGAGTATGTCCAGCCGGAAGACCGCGAGTTGAAGAGCTTCAGCATTGATCACGACCGCCAGTTCAAGATCCCCTTCATTAAAAAGTCCATATCCGCCGCAGGAGGCGCCCTGACCCTCTACGCCAGCCCCTGGAGCCCGCCAGCCTGGATGAAAACCAATAACAACATGCTGCGCGGCGGCAAGCTCAAACCCGACTGCTACGAAGCCTGGGCCGGCTGCTATATCAAGTTCATCCAGGCCTACGAGGAAGCGGGCATCCCGGTGTGGGGCCTCTCGGTTCAGAACGAGCCCATGGCCACCCAGACCTGGGAGTCCTGCATCTATACCGGCGAGGAGGAGCGCGATTTCGTCAAGAATCACCTCGGGCCGGTACTGGCCAAGGCGGGCATGAGCGGCAAGAAATTGATCGTCTGGGACCACAACCGCGATCTGCTCTATCAGCGTGCCAGCACAGTGCTCAACGATCCCGAGGCGGCCCGCTATGTCTGGGGCGTGGGCTTTCACTGGTATATGAACGACGCCTATGAGAACGTCAAACGGGTGCACGAGGCTTTCCCGGAGACCAACCTGATCTTCACCGAGGGCTGCAACTATCCCTACCGGACGGAGAACCTCGGCCAGTGGCATTGGGGGGAAAATTACGGCAAGGCGCTGGTGAACGATTTCAATAACGGCGCAGTGGGGTGGACCGACTGGAACGTGCTGCTCGATGAGACGGGAGGCCCGAACCATGTCGGCAATTTCTGCTTTGCGCCGGTGCACAAGACCGCAGAGGGCGATCTCTATTACATGAACTCCTTCTACTATCTCGGCCACTTCAGCAAGTTCATCCGGCCCGGAGCCAGGCGGATCATCGCCTCCTCCAACCGCGACAAGCTGCTGACCACCGCCTTTGTCAATCCCGACGGCAAGATAGCCGTCGTTGTTCTCAATCCGTCGGATGAAGAGTTCGCCTGCAAACTCTGGCTGGAGGGCAAGGCTGCCTCCCTGGAGAGCCTGCCGCACTCGATCATGACTCTGGTGATCGGCTGATCCTGCCACCGCCATAACCGGAAAGGAATCACAATGACATTGAGTGAAAAGATCGGCAAGTACAGATGGACCATATGCGCCCTGGTCTTTTTCGCAACCACCGTCAACTATCTCGACCGCCAGGTGCTCAGTCTTCTCAAGGACCGGCTGGAAGTGGAGTTCAACTGGAGCGACTCCGACTATGCCAACATCGTCGCGGTCTTTCAGTTCGTCTATGCGATATCGATGCTCTTTGCCGGCCGTCTGATTGACTGGCTCGGCACCAAGCTCGGCTACGCCCTCTCCCTGCTGGTCTGGTCGGTCGGCGCCATGGTCCATGCCCTGGCCAGAGGAACCGGCGGATTCATGATCGCCCGCGGTGTCCTCGGCTTCGGCGAATCGGGCAACTTTCCCGCCGCCATCAAGACCATTGCGGAGTGGTTCCCCAAGAAAGAGCGGGCCCTGGCCACCGGGCTCTTCAACTCGGGTGCCAACGTCGGCGCCATCCTGGCGCCGCTCACCGTCCCCTGGCTCGCCGACAAACTGGGCTGGCAGGCTGCTTTTCTCGTCGTCGGCGCCATCGGCCTGATCTGGTTGATCTTCTGGTTCTGGCTCTACGAGACCCCGCGCCTGAGCAAACGGGTCAAGCCGGCCGAACTGGCCTTCATCCACAGCGATGCCGATGAGGCCGCCCCGCAGAGTGGCACCGCTGTCAGGGAAAAGATCTCCTGGTTCAAGCTGCTCAAATACAAACAGACCTGGGCCTTCAGCTTCGGCAAATTCATGACCGACGGAGTCTGGTGGTTTTTCCTCTTCTGGCTGCCCGCATATCTCAAGGCGCAGTATGGTATGACCGGCATGGAGGTCGCTTTCCCGCTGGCTGTCCTCTACTCGATGTCAACCATCGGCAGCATCGCCGGCGGCGCCCTGCCGATCTATTTTATCAACAAGGGGCAGGAGGTCTACTCGGCGCGCATGAAGGCCATGCTCCTCATCGCCCTGGTCCCCCTGCTGGTGCTCCTGGCCCAGCCCCTGGGCGGCTTTAGCTACTGGCTGCCGGTTCTGATTATCGGCATCGGCACTGCGGCCCATCAGGCCTGGTCGGCCAACATTTTCACCACGGTTTCGGATATGTTCCCCAAGAAGGCGGTCGCCAGCGTCACCGGCATCGGCGGTATGGCCGGCGGTTTCGGCGGCATCGTCATCAACAAGATCGCCGGCTGGCTCTTCGACGGCTACCGCAGCGCCGGCATCGCCAAATCCTTCGCGGAGGCCCAGGCGGCCAACCTTGGCCTCTACCTCGACAAGATCAAATCCCTCTCCCTGGTCAACAAGCACGGCGATCACATCAACCTCGACAAGGTTGAACTGGGCAGTCTGCCGCATGAAGTGATGACCCAGCTCCAGGGCATCGATGCCGGAGCCTTTGAGGCGCTCCGGACCCTGCAGGCGCCCATCGTCCAGGGCAATATGACCGTCGCCTATACCATGGTCTTCGCCTTCTGCGCCCTCGCCTATCTCATCGCCTGGGCGGTGATGCATTTCCTCGTACCCCGTTTTAAAAAGATCGAGGATATCTAGACCGGATCATATCCCGGCCCCGCCGGCCTTTTACGCCGGCGGGGCCGCACTGTTTTTACTCCTCCACCGCCACCCGGCCGAGGCGCCAGGTGAGGCCGCTGTTCAGATAGATCAGCTCGAAGGAGCCCGACTCTCTGGTGGTGACGTGGAAATGGTAGACCCGGTCGCGCCCCTGCAGCTCGCTCCAGATGCCGTTGATGCGGGTGATATGATAGGGCCGGCTGCGCCAGCGGAAGCGCATGGGCCTCATCTTGCGGCCGTCGAAGTAGCTGATCACCTCAACCGGCTCGTTGACGGTCTCAAAATTCATCACGTTTCCAAAAAGTGTAATAATGTACACCTAATAATAGTGAATCCGCTTCTCGAAAGCAAGAGAAAAAACGGGGAGGGAGGCGCATTTATTCAGCGCACGCTCTCCATGGCGGGAATGGCGGTCGCGGTCAAACAGTGCGCGTTCCGGAAAATGCGGCTTCGCCGCCGCCGGCCGGAGCTTGTGGCGGCCAAAAATTCCTTGACATTCCCCCCGCGCTTCTCTAAATTGCATCTCGGTTAACCAGGGAGTAGCTTTGCAGCACCGCGCCGGCTATTATAACTGGCTGCTCGCCGCCCTGCTGGTGGCACTGTGCGTGACGGTCGGCTATCTGTTTCTCGCCATTCCGAATGTGGAGATGTTCACCGCCGCGGTTTTTGTCTCCGGTTTTTTGACCGGAGCTGGTCGCGGCACCCTCATCGGCGCCGCCGCGGCGCTGCTCTTCTCCCTTTTCAATCCCTACGGGGCGGCGGCGCCTCCGCTGCTGCTCGCCCAGATCGCCGGTACGGCCCTCGCCGGCCTCGCCGGCGGGTTGGTGCAGCGCGCGCGCTGGCTGGAGCGTCCGGTCTGGATCCGGACGGCGCTCTTTGGCTGTACCGGGCTTTTCCTCACCCTGATTTATGACGTGCTGACTACCCTGAGCTTTGCAGTCATCATGGCCGGCGGAGAGGCCGGAAAGATCTGGGCCTCTTTTCTCTACGGCATGGCGTTTTACGGACTGCATTTGCTCAGCAACACCCTGATCTTCGCCCTGCTGCTCCCGCTCCTGCTCGAGCGGCTGCGGTTCATCACCACTCGTTGATGGAGCGCGCATGCGCAGATTTTCCGCCTGGCTTGTTCTCCTTATGATCGCCACCGGGGCGCAGGGGCAGACCCCCTCTGACCCCTTGTACGCCGATTCCACCCTCCGGCTTGGCTCCGGTTACGGCTCGGCGGGTGATCTCTTCGCCTTTCTGCCCGGCGCCTCATTCCACGACCCTGGCAGCATCGGCCTCCCCGCTCCGGGCACCCTCTTCGCCTCGCCGCCCGCCCGGCTCAACCTCGTCTATGACGGATTCCGCCTCGACGATCCCCTCACCGGCCGCTCCGACCTCAATCTCATCCCCGTCGAGGGCATCGCCAGCCAGGCTCTCTTTATCGATCCTCTCACCCGGCCCCATCCCGAATGGGCTGCGAGCCAGACCCTCGAGATCACCAGCCGCGACCTCGCAGCCGATACCCTGCGCACGCAGGTGGCCTACCGCACCGGCGGCAGCGGCTATGACGACATCGATGTCCGCGCCGGACTGCGCTATTCCGAGCGGCTGTGGATCAACGCCGGCGGCGTGCTGAAAAATTACGCCGGCACCACCGCACAGCTCGAAAAATACCGCGCGCAAAAGATCAATCTGGCCCTCACCCGCACTTTCGGCAGCCGCTGGCGCGCCCGCTACCATCTCCTCTACAATATCTCTGACCTGAACCTGCCCCTGCCCGAGGCGCCCGCCCTGGCCCCGGGCCTGCGCCAGCCGCACCAGAAGCTGAGCCGCTACGACCACGGCCTCGAGATCGATTGTGCCGGCAGATGGCGCACCCTGGTGCAGCTCACCGACCAGCATCGCGAACGCTTTGGCTACCGTCACAGCGTCTGGGACGAGACCACCGATGTGCTCCGCCTCGACCTGGCCAGCACCTGGCTCTGGCGGAAGGGCTCCCTGTCGGGGATGGCGGGCGGCGCCTTCCGCAGCACCGGACTCAAGAGCGCCGCCTGGGGCGATCACGGCCAAAGTCTTTACAGCGGCTGGGGGAATCTCGCGCTGCGTCCCGCGCCCGGCTTGCAGGCTTTCGCCCAGCTGCGCGTCGAGAAAGGGGAGGGGATGAGCGCCGCACTGCTGCCTCAGCTGCAGCTCCGCTACGATCTGGCGCGGGGCGGGCAGGCCGCTGCGGAGGCGGATTCGACCAGGCCCGGCGTCACCGGCTCTGCCTCCGATTCATCCGGTCACTCTCCCGCCTTCAGCCGGGTCCGCTGGCAGACATTGCTCTGGTACGAGCGGAGCCGGAGAGAGGCCTCGCTCGCGGAGCGTTATGAGACCGGCCCCTTCGCTCTGGGCGATCCGGAACTGGGGGCGGAAACGGGCGACTACATCGGCCTCGGCTTCAGCGGCCAGGCTCCGGCGTGGAAACTCTTTCTTTCCTTAAGCACCAGCCGCACCAGAGAGGAGCTGATACTCCTCTGGAACGCACATTCGGCCCTGCCGCGCCATCAAAACCGGTCCGGGCAGCAGAGGTTCAGCCTCGATGCCGCCGGAGAGTGGCGCCTCTCCTCCTGGTTCACCCTGGCGGGCAAGGCCAAACAGATGCTCTTCGAGGAGGAGACCCCTTTCAATCAGCCCGCAACTTTTGCTGCCGGCTGGCTGGCGGTGCACCACATCTTTTTCCGCCATGACCTCGATGTGCGCCTGCGCCTGGGCGTTTCCTTCTGGGGCCGGCGCGAGGAGCCCATCCCCTGGTACGTCGAGGCCTCTCCGGTGAGCGCGCCCCTGCAGGCGGCGGCGGTTCCCTGGCTCGATCTCAGCGTTGCTATCAGGGATGCGACCCTCTTTTTTGCGCTGCAGAATCCCCTCGGCATCGATTACGAGGTGATCGGGGGCTATCCCCAGCCCCGGCAGCTGATCCGCTGGGGCTTTGTCTGGAATTTTTATGATTGACGGATTTAACTTGCGCCTTTCACATTAAATTCTTACCTTTTCTCAGTTCGTACAAGACTCTGGTTCCACAGCGATCAATAGGGAAGACGGTGCGAATCCGTCGCAGCCCCGCTACTGTAATGGACTACGAAAATCGCAGCCCTGCCAAGGGCACGCCACTGGGAGACCGGGAAGGCGCGATGAGTAGGCTCGATGTCCAAAGCCAGGAGACCTGCCAGGGATCTTTTTTCAAGCGACCTTCGCGGGCGAGGTTTTGCGCTTATACGCACAGCATAGACCCCAAACCACAAGGTTGGGGTCTTTTTGTTTCCCCCGCCGCGACGCGTCGCCCGTACTTCAGAAAGCGGCTGCCGTCATGTCCTCTTCCGCCCGAGCCATTTATTTTTTACTGATCGCCGGATTCACTCTGGCACAGGCCCAATCGGCCCAGAAAATCGAGGGTCACGTGCGCGATGGTGCGACCGGCGCCCCTCTGGCCGGTGCCAATGTGCTGATCAGCGGCACAAGCCTGGGCATGGTCAGCGATTTCTCCGGCTATTTCTTCTTCGAAAATCTCCTCGTCGGAACCTACACCCTGCAAGCCCGCCACATCGGGTATGCACCGCAGACTCTTGCCGCCATCGAGGTCGATTACGATCAGGCCGCGCGGGTGGTCTTTAATCTGGAACCCCGGAATCTGCAGATCCCCGGTATGGTCATCACCGCCAGACGCTCAGCCTCCGCCGCAGAGGTCTCCTTGTTCGAGATCTCCCGCCAGCAGATCGAGCGCTCACAGGCGGCCGATCTCGGCGAACTGCTCGTCAACAGCTGCGGTCTGGAGGTGCAGGAGAACGGAGGCAGCAAGAGCCTGAGCATACGCGGCAGCCAGTCGAGCCAGGTTGTAGTGGTGCTGGACGGCGTGCGCCTGGACAATCCCATGACCGGCGCAGTCGATCTCGCCACCCTGCCCGTCTCTGCGATCGAGAGCATCCTGGTCCGCAAGGGCAGCAGCTCCCTCGAGTACGGTGCAGGCGCCATCGGCGGTGTCGTCGAGATCCGGACGCGGCGTCCGCAGCGGAACCACTGGTCGGTCGAGGGGCACGCCGGGGCGTTCGGCGGAGCCGGAGGCGGTCTCGCCTGGAGCGGCACGCGCGCCCAGACGGGATGGTATCTTTCCGCCGATCACCGCCAGAGCGGGGGCGATTACGGCTACCGCTACATGCGCGCCGGTGCCATGATCGATGAACTCAGACGCAACGCCGATACCGCCCAGAATCAGCTCTTCGCCCGTCTTGTGGGGAATCTCCGGGGGGCCCAGTGGAGCCTCTCGGGTCAGCGGCTGCGCAGCGAACGCGGTTTGCCCGGCCAGATCTACAGCTGGACGCCGGGGGCGCGGGCGACGACCGGCCGCGACCACTTCACTGCCGCCCTCAACGAAGCCGGCACTGCTTCCGGCTGGGAGATCAGGGCGGCCCACGCTGATGAGGGCAACAGCTATCGGCACCAGCCCGAAGCCTGGCTGCCCCTGCGCGACCGGACTGTCCCCGCCTACTGGAACGAGAACCGGATGCACACCAACAGTCTTGCGCTTGAGGGGTGGCGGCAGGTCTGGTCCGGCGGCCGCTGGATCGCCGGCGCAGAAGCGGGCATCGACCGTTTTGTGGACCGGGACCGCCTGGAGGAGTCGGCCGCCATCGGCGAGGTCCGCACCCGCCGGACCGCCGCCTTTTTTCACCTCGAAGCCGAGCAGCCCCTGCCGCACGGCCTCGCCGCCGCCCTGATCACCGGACTGCGCCGCGATGAGGCGCGCATCCACCACACCGACCGGCTTCGCCGGGAGGGGGAGTGGAGCCCCGTTCTCAGCCTCGCCCTGACCGGTCACGCCCTCGCCGACCTCCGTCTCTTCGCCTCATGGTCGCGCGGTTTCCGCCTGCCCACCTACGCCGACCTCTTCTATCAGCAGTACCGCGTGCAGGGCAATCCGGATCTCCTGCCGGAGCGCAGCCGCTCGCACGAATACGGCCTCAGCCTCGCCTCATCCCGGCATGGCCGCTTCGGCATCACCCGCTTCCGCAACCGCATCGAGGATCTGATCATCTGGCGTATGGGCTCTTTTGCCTCCTTTTCGCCGGTCAATACCGACGCCCTGCTCGCCGGGACCGAATTTGAAGCGTTCTGGACGATCGCACCCGGTCGGGTGGAGGCCCAGGTGTCCCACCTGCTCCTCGAAAGCACCAACCTCCAGGCCGGGCACACGGTCTACGGCAAGCGGCTGCCCTACCGGCCGGACCATTCTACCAAGCTGGGGTTCCGTCTGACTCCGGGCCGCTTTTTTCTCGAGTATGCAGGACGCCTGGCAGGGCCGCGCTACGTCACCGAGGCCAACACCGTTCGTCTGCCCGGCTATGCGGCCCACGATCTTACGCTCGGCATGCGCTGGGCTGTCCGCGGCGTCGATCAGAATGTCAGACTGGCGCTGCATAATCTGACCGATGCCCGCTATGAACTGATCGAGAACGCCCCGCTGCCCGGCCGCGAGTGGCGGATCTCCTGGGAGATGGGGCGCCGTTGAAGACGGCGCGCAAGCTCTGTGCAAACCTGAAAGGCCGGGTCACTGATCATCAAGAACAAGCTGGGAGAGTGGATGAATCATCCTGTGGGCAAGTTTGTCTGGGGATTGCTGCTGTTTTTTATCTCGGTGGGGGGTGCGGCGGAGCCGGCCCGCATTCTCTATATCGTCAACAGCCTCGGCCGTACTCTGACCGCGGTGGATCTCGCGAGCGGAACAGTCCGCCAGGACGCGATCCAGACCGGCCAGATGCCCAACCAGATTCTTGTCCGCGGCGGTGAACTGCTGGTGCTCAACAGTTCACCGGCTGAATTGACCATCCTCGACGGGACGAGCCTGCAGGTGAACGCCCGGATCGCCCTGCCGGAGGGCTCCAATCCCTACCAGATGGCCCTGGCGCAGAACGGCCGTCTTTATGTCACCCTGCTGCTCGCCAACAGCCTCGCTGTGGTTGATCTGGCACAGCAGAGCGTGGTCAGGATTATTCCGGTCGGGGCGGCGCCGCAGGGAGTCCTGATCGCCGGCGGGCGGATCTGGGTGGCCAACACCGGCGGCTATCCCGATTATGCCGGCTCCAGCCTCTCCTGCCTGGATCTTGAAGACGAAAGTTTTATCGCCGAGCTGCCGATGCCGGCCAATCCGCAGGTGGTGCGGGCCGCGCCGGCAGATTACCCGGAGCAGCTCTACGTTCTCTGTTCCGGCGCCTGGGGCGCCGGGGAGGGAACCGTCCAGGCCGTCACGATCAGCCGGGATGGCGCTGCCGTCGAGCCCGTCCTGTCGGGCCGATGCGATATCGGCGGCTATCCAGGCGACCTGGTGGTGCTGGCGGACGAGAGGGCGATGGTTTGCGAATGGGGGGATGAATCCGGCGGCCTGCTCTCCCGCTTCAATCCCTCCCTCTTTCCGGCGGATCCAGGCATCGAGCAGCTGCGCGCTGGACGCGGCGCCATGCGCTTTTTTCACGACGCGCCGGCCGGCGACCTCTATCTCTGCGCCTTTGATGAGGATCAGGTCCAGAAAATTGATCCGGCTACAGGGGCAGTGCTGGCGAGCTTGCCGGTAGGCGACGGCCCCGTCGACCTGGCCCTCTTTGAAAGCCCTGCCGATAATTCCGCTGGCGGAGGGATCGGGAGAGATCCGGTCAGCTATCCCAATCCTTTCACGTTGGGCACAACCATCCGGTTCACCGGTGCGGGGGAGAGGGCGCGTCTGCGCATCTACGCCGTCACCGGCAGGCTCGTGCTGGACACTGTGATGGCAGGGCTGGTTCCCGGCAGCCATGAGTTTTTCTGGGATGGCCGGGAGACCACCGGCAGACCCGCCGCCAGCGGCGTCTATTTCGGAGTCGCCGAGTGCGGGGGGGAAGAACGGTGCTGGAAGATGACCCTGCTGCGTTGAATCTCCTCCTTCCGCTGCCTGCTATTTTTAGCCGTTCGGCCCGCCGCAAAGAAAATGCTGTTAACTTTGCCTAAAAATCGCGAAATTTACTCTACTTCAAGGACAGACAAATTTCACGATACCGGTAATCCGCATGAATGATGCCAGGGAAATCGGCGAGGCGAAGGTCTCCTCCCTGCTGATCAAATTTTCAGTTCCCGCCATCGTCGGCATGGTGGTCAGTGCCCTCTATAACATCGTCGACCGGATTTTCATCGGGCAAGGGGTAGGTTCTCTCGGCATCGCCGGTGCGACGCTGGGCTTTCCGATCATGCAGCTGCAGATGGCCTTCGGTATGCTGATCGGCCTGGGCGGCAATGCCCTGGTCTCCATCCGCCTCGGCGAACAGCGGAAAAACGAGGCCGAGAAGGTGCTCGGCAACGCCCTGGTTCTGATCACCGCGCTCTCCCTGCTGCTGACCATTCCGGCGCTGATCTTCCTCCGCCCTCTGCTGCGCCTCTTCGGGGCCAGCCCGGTGAGCATGCCCTACGCCATGGAGTATATGAGTGTCATTGTTCTCGGCACTGTATTTTCCGGGATCGGATTCGGCCTGAACCACTTCATCCGCGGTGAGGGCAATCCGCGCGTGGCCATGAAGACCATGTTCATCGGTGCCGGACTTAACGCACTTCTCGATCCGCTCTTCATATTTGTCTTTGATATGGGGGTGCGCGGGGCGGCTATCGCCACGGTCATCTCGCAGGCCGCCACGATGATCTGGGTGCTGAACTATTTTTTGGGCCGGAAGAGCCTGCTCAAGATCAGACGCGCCAATCTCAGACTCTCAAGGCCGCTTGTGCTCAAAATCGCCGCCATCGGCTCGGCTCCTTTCGCCATGCACATCGTCTCCAGCATCTATGCCGTCATCGTCAACAACCAGCTGCAGCGATTCGGCGGGGATCTCGCCATTTCGGTCATGGGGATCCTCAACAGCATCGCCATGCTCTTCCTCATGCCGATCTTCGGCATCAATCAGGGCAGCCAGCCCATCGTCGGCTACAATTACGGCGCCCGCAAGTACGACCGCGTCCGCACCGCCGTCAGCCTCGCTCTCGCCGCCGCCTCGGTCGTGGCGTTCGTGGGGTATCTGATCGTCATGCTCTTTCCCGCCGGGCTGATCAGCCTCTTCAACCCCCGCGACGCCGAGCTGATCGCCATGGGCAGCCATGCCATGCGCATCTTTTTCGTCCTGCTGCCGGTCATCGGTTTTCAGGTGATCGGTTCCAGCTATTTTCAGGCCGTGGGCAAGCCGAAACAGGCGATGTTTCTCGCTCTGTCGCGCCAGCTTGTCTTTGTCATTCCCCTGCTCTTCATCCTGCCGCGGTTCTTCGCACTGGATGGTGTCTGGATGGTTTCGCCTGTTGCCGATCTGATGTCCGTTCTGGTCACTGCTCTCCTGCTCTGGCATGAACTCCGCCAGCTCGGCCGGCAGCACGCCGCAGGACTGAGAGAAGAGGCGGAAGCGGCCGAACCGGACTCGATCCCGCTCGAATAGGAGGTTCAGCAAGTTGCAAATCAGAACTTTATTCAGCGCTGTGATGCTTTACCTGCTGGCCGGCGGCATGACCGCGGCGCAGGCGCAGAGCAGCTATCCCGATCAGCAATTTGTCATCCAGGCTGGTGATTCCCTCCTCGCGCACGCCGAAAGCCTCGACCGGGTGGTGCTTGCGGCCGACCGCAGGAGTCTCCGGCTGCAGGATGGTGCGACGAGCGGCTTCCTCGTCCTCAACCCCCAAAAAGCGCCCTGGCCATTCGACGAAGGGTTGCCCTCGTGGAACGGTACCGCTCCGGGCGACAGCGGGGGATTCCGGATTCTGGTCCGCTTTCCCTATCTCAACGGCTGGTCGCCCTGGCTCGATGCCGGTTACTGGAAAGCCAACCTCTGGCCGTCGAAAAAGACCACTTTTGCGGGCGGTGAGATCGATATCGATATCGCCCGGCTGAACTATTATGCCAGTGAATGGCAGTTCGCCGTCGAATTCAAGCGCATCTCGGCGGCGGTGAGTTCGCCCTCCATCTCCCTGCTTTCCTGGTTCGCCAGCGACAGCCGCACGACCGCGGGGATGAACTATGCGGCGATTCTTAATGACAAGCCCGCAGCCCTCTTCATTCCGACCACTTTCCTGGCCCAGTACAGCATCGATCCCGAGATCGGGGGGAGCATCTGCTCGCCGACCACGGTGGCGATGATCCTGCTCAGCTATGGCATCGCAGTCGATCCTCTCCAGTTCGCCCGCGATACGCGCGATCCCTATTACGGCATCTTCGGGGTCTGGCCGCGGGTGGTGCAGAACGCCTCGGAATACGGCGTGAAAGGAACGGTCACGCGCTACCGCAGCTGGAGCGAGGCGCGGGAGGTACTCGCGCGCGGCGGCCGCATCGGCATGTCCATCGGCCAGCCGCTCTACAGCGGCCATCTGATCATGCTGGCGGGCTTTACCGTGAACGGCGATCCGATCGTCCACGATCCGGCCCGCACCAATACCGGCTACGGTCACATTTTCAATAAAAGCGACCTGTCGCACGCCTGGTTCGACAAGGGGGGCGTCGCCTATACCATTTTCATGCCCGACAGCACAGCCTCGGGTGTGGAGGAGCCGCCCGTCCGGCCGCAGGCGCCCGCCACTTTCGCGCTGCGGCAGAATTGGCCCAATCCTTTCAATGCCGCGACGACCTTTGAATACGAATTGAGCAGGGAGGGCCAGGTCGAGTTTCATATCTGCGATCTGCTGGGGAGGCGGATCGTCACCCTGGCGGAGGGGAGGCAGCCGGCCGGGCTCCACCAGCTGCGCTGGGAGGGCCGGGATCAGGCGGGGATGAGCGTTGCCAGCGGGATTTATCTCTATCAGCTGCGATTTGAAGAGGGGGAGGTGCGTTCGGGCCGGCTGACGGTATTGCGCTGACCGTTTCTGCGCTGCTCATTCTCAGCGGCGGCGCGGGTGCTGTGGAGTGCGCTGCGGGCGTGACGGACTATATATAAAAAAAGCCTCCGCTGCCATCGGGCTGCGGAGGCTTTGCCATTTCGGGAGGTTTGTCAGTCGGTCATCTCGAGGGCGGGTTCGATCGGTCCATCCTCGGGCGGAGCGGTGAAGCGCGCATAGCCGGCGATCCTGCGGATGGAATTGGAACGGTCGAGGATGGTCACCTTGCGGGTTTTGCGGGCGGAGGCGGCCTCGAGCACATAGAGGCTTTCGCCGACCTTGCCGAGGAAGATGCCGACGTGGGTAATGCCCTTGTAGCGGTGGCGGGCGCGCCGGGTATTCCATTTGAAAAAGACCAGGTCGCCGGGAGCGGGCTCCTCGTTCTTGTCGACCAGGGTCAACCCCATCTTGCCCTCTTCGGCATATTTATACTGGGTAGCAGCGACGCGGTTAAAAACCTCGTCGACCAGTCCTGCCCCGATCATGGCCATGCGGGTCAGCATGCCGCAGTCGGTGGTCTTTTTGCCGTCGCCGCCGAGACGGTAGCGCAGGCCGAGGAACTGGGCGGCATGATAGACCAGGCGGCCGGTGAACCCCTGGGGTTCCTCCAGCTCATTGCTGCCCCCCTCCTCGATGGCGAGGAGGTATCCTGCGGTTGCCTGATCGACGAAAGAGCCGTCATGGCCGAGGTCGTAAACCAGCTTGAAGAGGGTCAGGGATTTGATAGTGGCTTCGTCGTAGAGTCCGTTGGCCTTGATGGGGAGTTTGCTGTTCCAGCGCAGCAGGGCTTCCTGCAGGCGGTGAACCGGGCCGGTCGAATTTTCGTCGCGGGTGCCTGTTCTGAGGCCGGCGAAGGGCTGATAGAAAGTGGAGTCCGGGCCCGAGATCGCCTCGATCTTCTGGCCGAGTTCGAGACGCAAGCGCTGGATGGCGACCTCGGGGATAATTTCGGGCGCGGTGCTGTCGGAGATGAAAGTGATAGGGGAGGCGGTTCTGAGCGCGTGGAGCGTGGTTTCTGCGGCAATAATCTCGGCGGCGATGTCCGCAGGCGACCGCTCCGGCGTGCGTTCGGCGGTGAAGATTTGCAGGGCGGCCGGCTGCGAAGCCGGCAGGGTTGCGGTGGAATCGCTGGGCAGAGCCCGGAGTCCGATCGGGGTGGCGGCGCGCAGGATCAGCAGCAGCGCGATGAATCCGGCCGTCGATATGCGGCGCGAACGCATAAATCTCCCGCCAGCGGCCAGCCAGCGCGCCGGGAGAGCCAGCCTGCGATGGGCAGGGCAGGGGTTTGGGGGAAACTCGGGCCTGTGACAATCCAAAATATGCCGCTCCTAAATTGGTCCGATGCCTCAACTTTGCGTTGCCAAGCATTCTCCCCGAATAACCGCCGCACAAGGCAGACATAATTTTGTGACATTCATCAAAATGTATTAATAATGGTTGTTAAAGTCAAGCTTTTTGGTGCAATTTGTTCTACCGGCCGCTGGCTCTGCTCCGGAAACCGGATGGCCGGAGCAGGCCCGTGTGACAGGGTGAATGAGCCCGCTTTTTCCGTTGCATTTCCCTGCAAAAGTATGTAAAATTGATTAATCATCAACAGAGGAGCTGATGTGATCACCCGAATTGAACTTGCCCAAAAAGAGCAGTATCACGATGCCGAGGGGAAGGCTATCCTCGCCGGTGCGCGCGATCTCGGTGTTGCGGGCCTCACCGCGGTCCACGCCTTCAGGGTCTATTACTTTCTCGGTGAGCTCACCCCCGCCGGGCAGGAGCTCATTGCCGTCAAACTGCTGGCCGATGCTGTCACCGATGATTACGCCATCAACACCCTGCTGCAGCGCAGCCGCGGTGAGTACTGGTCGGCCGAGGTGGCCCTCAACCGCGGCGTCACCGACATGGTTGCCGAATCGGCCCGCAAGGGGGCCATCGACCTCGGCCTGCACACCATCGAGGCGGTCCGGACCGCACGGCGCTACGAGCTCACCGGCCGTCTCACGGATGCGGAGAAGGAACTCATCGCTCAGAAGCTGCTGATGAACAAGGTGGTTGAACACCTCCATCTTCCCGGCGAGCGGCTCTTTTTTCCAACTGAGGAGCTCCCTTTTGAGCTGATCCACGTCTCCCTGCTGCACGCTGCGGACGAGGAGCTGATGAAGATCAGCCGCGAGCGCGATCTTTTCCTCAATCTGGTCGAGATGCAGACCATCCAGGCCTATTTCCGTTCGCTTGAGCGCGAGCCGACCGATGTCGAGCTCGAAATGATCGCCCAGACCTGGTCCGAACACTGCAGTCACAAGACCCTCACCGGCCTGGTCGAGTTCGAGGGCCGGGTGATCGACAACCCTCTCAAGGAGACCATCTTCCGCGTCACCCGGGAGCTGGACCTCCCCTGGTGCGTATCGGTCTTTAAGGATAATGCCGGCATCATCGAATTTGACGACGAATATAACGTCTGCTTCAAGGTCGAAACCCACAATCATCCCTCGGCGATGGAGCCCTACGGCGGCGCCAATACCGGCATCGGCGGAGTGATCCGCGATCCGATGGGGACGGGGCTCGGGGCCAAGCCGATCATCAATACCGACATCTTTTGTTTCGGCCCCATCGATCTGCCCCATGACCAGCTGCCCAGGGGCGTCCTTCATCCCAAACGGGTGATGCAGGGCGTTGTTGCCGGGGTGCGCGATTATGGCAACCGCATGGGTATTCCGACCTCGAACGGGTCAATCTATTTCGATGAACGCTACCTCGGCAATCCTCTGGTCTACTGCGGCAATGTCGGCCTTATCCCGCGCGACCAGTGCGAGAAGAGTGTGGTCGCGGGTGATTTTATCGTAGTGGTGGGGGGGCGCACCGGCCGCGACGGCATTCACGGCGCCACCGCCTCTTCGGGCGAGCTGCACAGCGAGAGCGAGGGCACCTGGAGCGGGGCCGTCCAGATCGGCAACCCCATCGTCGAAAAGAAGCTGGTGGATACCCTGATGCAGGCGCGCGATCTCGGCCTCTACCGCGCCATCACCGACTGCGGGGCAGGCGGCCTCTCTTCGGCGGTGGGTGAACTCGCCAAAACCACCGGCGCCGAGGTCGACCTCGAATTCATCCCTCTCAAGTATCACGGTCTCACCTATATGGAGATCTGGATCTCCGAGGCACAGGAGCGCATGGTGATCTTTGTTGCGCCGGACAAGCTGGAGCAGGCGCTCGCTCTCTTTGCCGCCGAGGATGTGGAGGCAACCGTCATCGGCCGCACCACCGCCGATAACCGGATCCGTCTGCGCTACCACAGCCAGGTGGTGGGTGAGCTGGAGATGGCTTTTCTTCACGAAGGTCAGCCGCGCATTGTGCGCAAGGCCCGCTGGGAACCCCCGGCCATCGTCGCGCGGGAGGGCGCCCAGCCCGCCAGTCTGGGTGAAATTCTGCACCGGATCCTCGCCGCCCCCAATGTCTGCAGCAAGGAGTGGGTGATCCGCCAGTACGATCACGAAGTCCAGGGCGGCAGTGTTTTAAAGCCGCTGGTGGGCGTGGTCAACGACGGCCCGGCCGATGCCTGCATCACGCGGCCCCGGTTGGAGAGCCACCGCGCGGTCATCCTCGCCAACGGCCTCAATCCGAAATACGGTCTGATTGACCCCTACTGGATGGCGGCCTCGGCCATCGATGAGGCCCTGCGCAATATCATCGCGGTGGGCGGCCGTCTGGAGCGCTGCGCCCTGCTCGACAATTTCTGCTGGGGCAATACCGACAAGCCGGACCGCCTCGGCGGCCTTCTGCGCGCCGCTCAGGCCTGCTACGATATGGCCAAGGTTCTGGGTACCCCCTTTATCTCGGGCAAGGACAGTCTCAACAACGAATACAAGACCGAGACCGGCGAGAGCATCGCCATCCCGCCGACGCTGCTCATCTCCGCGATCGCGGTGATGGAGGACTGCCGCACGGCGGTTTCAATGGACCTCAAGCGGCCGGGCGACAGCCTTTTCATCGTCGGCGAAACCAGAAAGGAGCTGGGCGGCTCGCATTATTATGAAGCGATCGGCCACAGCAGCGGAGTCGTGCCGCAGGTCGATCCCGCCCGCGCCCGGACTCTGTTCAATGCCCTTGCCGATGCCATTGCCGCGGGACTGGTGCGCGCCTGTCATGACTGCTCCGAAGGCGGCCTGGGCGTAGCCCTGGCGGAGATGGCCTTCGCCGGCGGCTGCGGCGCCGAGGTGACGCTCTGCGACCTGCCCCGCAGCACCGATCTGCTGCGCAGCGACTGGGCCCTCTTTTCCGAATCCAACAGCCGCTTCATCGTCGAGGTACCCCCGGGACGGGAGGAGGAGTTCCGCGCCCGCTTCCTGCAGCTGCCCTGCGCCCGCCTCGGTGAGGTCACCGCCGGGCCGCGGCTCAGGATCCGCGGCCTCGCCGACGAGCTGGTCGTGGATGAGGCCATCGACCTGTTGAAGAACTCCTGGCAAGAAACCCTGAGGTGGTGATCCGATGACGAAACCGAGAGTAATCGTGCTGCGCGCCGCCGGCTCCAACTGCGATATGGAGACGCACTATGCCTTTGAATACGCGGGAGCCCGCGCTGAGATGATCCACATCAACCGCCTGCTGCGGGGTGAAGTTCCGCTGGCGGACTATCAGATCCTCGCCATTCCCGGAGGGTTCACCTACGGGGACGACATATCGGCGGGCAAGATCCTGGCCAACGAGCTGCGCTACAAGCTGGCGGAGCAGCTGACCGCTTTCCATCAGGCCGGCAAGCTGATCATCGGAATTTGCAATGGCTTTCAGGTGTTAGTTAAAGCGGGGCTTTTACCGGCGCTGGATTTCGCCGCCGGACAGCAGGTCACCCTGGTCCATAACGACTCGGGAAAATTCGAAGACCGCTGGGTCTATCTGCGGGTGCTCGAAAGCCCCTGTGTTTTCACCACGCCAATGCCGGAACAGCTCTATTTCCCGGTTGCTCATGCGGAAGGAAAATTTGCCGTGAGTCATCCGGAGGTGCTGGAACGGCTGGAGGCCAATCGACAGATCGTTTTTCGTTATTGCACTGCGGATGGCGGCGCCGCCGCCTACCCGGCCAACCCGAATGGTTCGGTTCGGGATATCGCCGGCATTTGTGATCCCACAGGCAGAATTCTGGGACTCATGCCGCATCCGGAACGCCACATCGATCCCACCAACCATCCGCGCTGGATGAGGGAAGGGGCTGCTCATGAAGGCGATGGGGCGGCCATTTTCCGCAACGCTGTCGCCTATTTCCGTTAACCCTGCGCCCGAGGGTCCAGGGCATGCCGGCCTATGTTGTGAGGTTTATATGGCGGATGACAGCGGACCCATCCTGCGCAAGTGGCCCTATTCAGACAATGATATGAATGTTCGTCTCATCCAGGGGGAGGATGGCAGGCAAAAACTGCAGCTGCGCCTCGATCTCGGCCTCATGCAGATGGATCTTGACGGCCGCCCGGACGGCCGCCGCCCGCAGTGAGGATTACGAACGGGCTGCCCTGCTGCGTGATATGATCTTCGAACTGGAAAAAACAATCAATCCCGTCAAACCGAGCCCCGATTTCAATTCCGCACTATAGGAGGATAACCCGTAATGCTAAAAGGTAAAAGAGTCGCCATTCTGATCGGGCCCCAGTTTCACGATGAAGAGGCCACCATACCGCGCCGCTGGCTGCAGGAGCGGGGAGCTGTCGTCGATTTGATCGGCCTGGACCGGTCGGAGTTGACCGGCAAATACGGACGGATCACCCTCCGCCCGGATCTCGCCATCGACGAGGCGGAATCGAGCGTCTATGACGGGCTGATCATACCGGGCGGCGGCGCGCCCGAACGCATCCGCGTTCACGATCAGGCCCTGAAGTTTGTCCGGGAGTTCTGGCAGAACGGCCGCCCCGTCGGGGTCATCTGCCACGGGCCGCAGGTGCTGATCTCAGCCGGCCTGCTCGCCGGTGTGACCACGACCTGCTACATCGGCATTCGCGATGACGTCATGCTTGCGGGCGCCCGCTATGTGGACCAGGAGGTCTGCGTCGACGGCCAGCTGATCAGCTCACGCAAGCCGGACGATCTCCCCGCCTTCAATCAGGCGTTCGGAGAGGCGCTTGCAGGGAAAGGCGGGGAAAAGCTGGCGGATGCCCTGACCGCACTGGAGATGGCGATCAGCCGTGAAAAGGGCGCCCAGGAGTTTTACGCGGGCGTGGCCGAGGTTTTGAGTTCCGAGGCCCTGCGCAACAAATTCAAATATCTCGCCGTCACCGAGCTCGGCCACTTTGACCAGCTCGCCGAGCTCTATGTCAAGGTCGCGGGCAGGCGGCCGGAGGCAACCCTGATGGCCACCGAGATCAGCGGCAAGAGCGTCTCGCCCGACATCACCGCCGCAGAGGCCCTCGATCTGGCCATCGCCGCCGAACAGAAGGCCTACGAATATTATCGCCATATGGCCATGCGCGCCAGAAGCGAACGCGCCAAAGAGATGTTCGAATATCTGGCCGCCGAGGAGATGGAACACAAACGGCTGCTCTCGGTCGACAAGTCCCTGCTGCAGGGAGGGCAGGCCCATTTTCAATGGGCGACTCATTTTGACATGCCACCCGGCATGGAGGACCTCTGGTAAAGCCGGGCTGATTCGCATTGATCTGGCATCATCAGGAAAGGCGCAATCGTATGAAACGAATCTACCTGTGGGTGGCGTGGCTTCTTCTGGGTGTGACGGGCATCGGGTATTCCCAGTTATACGATGGCGGCCTTGGCCACTATGGCGAGGAGGGCGGCCGCTTCATGGGCGGGTTGGGTTTCGCCACTATCTCCGAGGACGGCAGGACCAGGAACTATCTCTCCATCGCGTTCCGCCCCGAGCTCTCCTTCGGCAAGATCGGCGTCGGCCTGAACATCAATCTGCTTTATGATATCGAGGGCGGCGGGATCCGCGCCCAGGACTGGGACAGCAGTTATGACTATCTCCGCCTTCTGCGCTACCTGCGCTACGGCCGGAAGATGGACAAGACCTATGCCCGCATCGGCACCCTCGACGCCGCCCGCCTGGGCCACGGTTTTATCGTCAACTATTTTACCAACGAGGCCTCGTACGACAATCGCAAGATCGGCCTGGAGCTGGATCTTGATTTCGGCGAGTACGGTTTTGAAAGCGCTGTCAGCAACCTGGGGCGCAGCGATTTGCTCGGCCTGCGGATCTACCTGCGCCCGATGTATACCCTCGATATCCCGGTCCTCAAGAATTTCGCCATGGGGGCCACCTACGCCGCCGATCTGGATCCCGACGTCAACGCCGGCAGCGATGATGGCATCTCTGTAATCGGCGGCGACCTCGAACTTCCTCTGGTGCGCACCTCCGTTTTTACGACCATGCTCTATTTCGACTATGCCCATATACGGGGCTACAGCTCGGTGGAGCACAGGACCCGCATCTTCGGCGCCGGCAAGGCGCTGGGGATCCAGGCCGGCGTCGGCAACCTCCTCGGAATGATGGAAATCTCGGCGCGCATCGAACGCCGCTGGCTGGGCAAGGAGTTTATCGCCTCCTATTTTGACCCTTTCTACGACATCGACCGCTTCCGGATCGTCTCCGGCGACACTCTGCACAAGGCCGATGCCCTGCTCGGGGTGACCGAGGAGACCAAAGGGATCTTTGGGGAGCTCTACGGCGGCCTCCTCGGCAACAAAGTGCGCCTGCTCGGCATGATGAGCAGGCTTGATTCCCAGCCCCACAGCGGCAGACTGCACCTGGCGGCCGAGGCCCCCGATCTGATCCCGGTGCTGGCCGCCCACATGACCTATGACAAGGGCTATATCGAGAAGCTCGGTGATCTTTTCACCCTTGATGAGCGGAGCGTGGCCCGTCTCGGCCTCGGCTACAAGCTGAAACCCTATCTCATCGCCTATGTCGATTATATCTGGACCTATGCGGAGACTAAAGAGGGGAGCCATATCTACCGGCAGCAGCAGCGCATCGAGCCCAAACTGGTCTTTTCCTACAATTTTTAGCCTCCCGTTCGGGAGGATGCACGCAAGCGCTGAAGCGGCAGCAGTGCCGGTTCAGCCCCGGGGGATGGTGGTCGGGTGAGCACGAGTTGGTTGACTGCGGGAGCGCTCCATGAAATGGACCAGCTTGCAGCGGCTGCGCACTCTGGCCCGGCCGCCGGTCGATTTTTTCTATCCGCCGCTTTGCCTCCTCTGTGACGCCTATCTTCAGCCCGGGGAGAGGCTGATCTGCCGCATCTGTTTTCGTCATCTGCCCCAGCTTGAAGACCCCGACATTCCGAGCCTGAGCCTGCGTACACCTCTGCGCCAGCCCCTCTATTTCGAGCGCGCCATCTCCCTTTATGATTACACGGAGCCGGTGGGCAAGCTTGTCCATTTTTTCAAGTACAACGGCGGACGGGCGCTGGCCTGCCCGTTCGGCGAAGCAATGGGTCTGGCGCTGCTGGACGGCGGGTATGCGGTCGAGGCGATCATCCCGGTGCCCCTGCACCCGGCACGGCGGCGCGAACGGGGCTATAACCAATCCGAGCTGCTGGCCCGGGCGATGGGCCTGGTGACGGGTTTCCCGGTGCAGCCGGAAGGACTGCGGCGCGTGGCCGCCACTCCGCCGCAGGCACGCATGGGGCGGCAGAAACGGCTGCGCAATTTGCGCAGGGTCTTCGCCGCCGGCGCGGGCTGTTCATCGGCGGGGGGCGATATCGTGCTGGTGGATGATGTGCTCACCACGGGGCACACCCTCGATGAGTGCGCCCGGGTATTGATGCAGCAGGGGGCGGGGCGGGTGATCGCGGCGACCATAGCGCGGGTGCGCTGAGCCGTCTGCAAGCGCCCGGGCGGAGGAGCGGGGTGCAGGTAGTGCTGTTTTACATCGCAGAAGGGGCGTAATCTCAATTTTGCCGCTTGACATTTTTGCATTTTTTACGTAACTTTATCTTTATTATTTTGCCGCTTCCAATATCAAATAAAGGAGAATCACATGGCTATCAGAATGGGTATCAACGGATTCGGGCGCATCGGCCGTCTGGTCTTTCGCGTGGCCGTTCAGCGCAAGGATATTGAGATCGTTCAGGTTAATGATATCACCGATGCTCCGACCCTCGCTCATCTGCTCAAGTATGACTCCGTGCACGGCGTTCTGAAGAACGACATCCGCGCCGAAGGCGATTACATCGTTTTCGATGGCAAAAAGGTCAAGGTCTCCGCGGAGAAAGATCCCGGCAACCTGCCCTGGGGTAAGGAGAATATCGATATCGTGATCGAGTCGACCGGCGTTTTCCGCAAACGCGCCGAAGTGGCCAAGCATCTGGATGGCGGCGCCAAGAAAGTGATCCTGACGGTTCCGTCCAAGGACGAGATCGACGCCACCATCGTGATCGGCGTCAATGATGACACCCTGAAGCCCGAACACCGGATCGTCTCCAATGCCTCCTGCACCACCAACTGCCTGGCGCCGGTCGCCAAGGTTCTGAATGACGCTTTCGGCATCAAGCGCGGCTTTATGACCACGGTTCATGCTTATACCAACGATCAGCGCATCCTCGATCTGCCGCACAAGGATCTGCGCCGCGCCCGCGCCGCCGCCGAATCGATCATCCCGACCACCACCGGCGCCGCCAAGGCCGTCGGCAAGGTGATTCCCGAGTTGAAGGGCAAGCTGGATGGTTTCTCGCTGCGCGTGCCGGTCTCCGACGGCTCGGTTGTCGATCTGGTCGCCGAACTCAAAAAGGATGTCACCATCGAGCAGGTCAACGCCGCCATCAAGAGTGCAGCCAACGGCAAACTCAAGGGCATCCTCGAGTACACCGAAGACCCGATCGTCTCCATCGACATCGTCGGCAACCCCGCCTCCTCGATTTTCGACGCCCTCTCCACGATGGTGCTCGAAGGCACGAGCAATTTTGTCAAGGTCGTCTCCTGGTACGACAATGAGTGGGGTTATTCCTGCCGTGTCGTCGACCTCGCCGAAAAAATGGGTAAGATGTAATAAAACTGTTGGCTTTTCGACATTTTTTGTGTAACTTTTTGGCACTGCCGGGAGAATTCGCTCTCCCGGCGGCTGCCGGACAGGTATGATACGATGCGCAAACGGATTATCGCCGGCAACTGGAAAATGAACAAGACCGTCACCGAGGCTGCGGAGCTGGCCCGGGCTGTCGTCGGGCAGATGACAGCGGCAACGGAGACGGATGTTGTGCTCTGCCCGCCTTTCACCGATTTAACGGCTGTCGCTGCCGCCATCGCGGGAACGCCGGTCAAGCTGGGCGGACAGAACCTGCATTGGGAAGAGAAGGGCGCCTTTACCGGCGAGATTTCGGCGGCTATGCTGATCTCGGCGGGATGCAACTACGTCATCATCGGCCATTCCGAACGCCGTCAGTACTTCGGTGAGACCGACGAGACTGTTAACCTGAAAGTCAAGGCCGCTCTCAAGGCCGGACTGATTCCGATCCTCTGCGTCGGTGAAACCCTGGCCGAGCGCCAGAGCGATGAAACCGCTGTGGTGGTCGAGCGCCAGGTCCGCGCCGCTCTTGACGGACTCTCTGATGCCCAGGTTGCTGGGCTGGTCATCGCCTACGAGCCGGTCTGGGCGATCGGCACCGGGGTTGTCGCCACCACGGCCCAGGCGCAGGAGGTCCATGCCCTGATCCGCACCCTGGTGGGCAAGCTTTACAATGTGCAAGTCGCCGCTGCGCTGCGCATTCAATACGGCGGCAGCATGAAGCCGGACAACGCCGGCCAGCTCCTCGCTCAGAAAGACATTGACGGCGGCCTGATCGGCGGTGCCAGTCTGGATGCCCGTTCGTTTCTCGATATCGTTTATGCATAGCTGATTTTACCGGAGTTCTCATGTATACTGTATTCATCATTCTGTTTATTCTGGTCTGCGTATTGTTAACCTTTGTGATCCTGATCCAGTCAAGCAAAGGTGGTGGACTGGCGGGTTCGTTCGGCGGCATGGATACCATGGGCACACTGTTCGGCGGTGGCCGCGGCAGCGCCCCTTTTCTGCAAAAGCTGACGATGATCCTGGCTGCGGTTTTTCTCGCCATCGCCCTGGTCATGGGATTCATGACCCGTGGCGGGGTGAGTTCGCAGTCACTGGTCGAGCAGGAACGCGATCGTCTCAACTCCTCTCCCGCGCGTACGCTTCCGCAGGTTCCTGATCAGCCGGCGCAGACGCCGGGCAACTAAAGTTCACATCTCGAGACCCTGCATAAGAAAGCCGAAGTGGTGGAATTGGCAGACACGCTATCTTGAGGGGGTAGTGCCCACAAGGCGTGCGGGTTCAAATCCCGCCTTCGGCACCAGCTTTCGCCAAGCGCATGCAGGAACTCGGATGCACAACAGCCCATCTGGAAAGGTGGGCTGTTTTTACATGGGGTAATCCCAGCTACAAAATGAAAGGCGGTAGGATGGAAAAGTACACCCGTCGCGACTTTATCCGTATCGGCGCCGGCGCCGGTCTGGCTCTGGCAACCCTGCCGGCCTCTCCGGAGGGGCTTCTGGCCGCCCCCAATCCTGATCTGGCCATCGCGCGCAACGGCGCGGCCGGACCTCTGGTGCGCAAGGCTGTGGAAGCACTCGGCGGTATGGGGCGTTTTGTCAAAAAGGGACAGACGGTCCTGCTCAAACCCAATATCGGCTGGGACCGCCTGCCGGAACAGGCGGCCAACACCAATCCCGAAGCGGTCGCCGAAGTGATCAGGATGTGCCTCGAAGCAGGAGCCGCCAGGGTGAGAGTTCTCGACCGCACCTGCAATGAGCCCCGGCGTTGCTACATGCGCAGCGGCATTGAAAAGGCGGCCAAGGCGGCCGGCGGCGAGGTCCGCCATATCGTCGAAAGCCGCTTTCAGGATCTGCCCATCACCGGAGGCGAACTGGTCACCTCCTGGCCCGTCTACCGCGATGCCATCGAATCGGATGTGATCATCAACATGCCGGTCGCCAAACACCACAACATCTCCGGCGTGACCCTCAGTTTCAAGAACCTGATGGGCCTGCTCGGCGGCGACCGCGGCGCCCTCCATAACCATTTCATGACCAAGATCGTCGACATCAACATGGCGATCAGGCCCTCCCTGACCATCATCGACGCCTGGCGTATCATGCTGCGCAACGGCCCCACCGGCGGCAGCCTTGCCGATGTGGTCGAAAAGCAGCTCTTCATCGCCTCGGCCGACCGGGTGGCCGCCGATGCCTGGGCCATGGGTCTTTTCAATATCGATCCCAATACCGTCGAATATCTGCGCATCGCGGCAAAACGGGGCCTCGGCCAGCTGGATCTGAAGAGGGTGAAAATCCAGGAGATCAACCTCGGCGTTTGATGGCCGTCCCGCGGCACTGCAGAGCGCTTCGCGCAGACCGGAACCTTTCAGTAATGGAGTGGATAGGGCCATGATGATAACTCTCCGCCGGATATCCCAGCTGCTCTTTCTGAGCCTTTTTGTCCTGCTTTTCTTTCAGGCGCGCTTTCCCTATGAAGCCTGGCTGCCCGCCGATCTTTTTCTCCGGGCCAGTCCCCTGGTGGCGCTGACGGTGATGATCGCCGGCCGGGCTTTTGTCTCGACGATGATTCTGGCTTTGGTGGTGCTCGCTCTCACTATCCCGCTGGGGCGTTTCTTCTGCGGCTGGATCTGCCCCCTGGGAACCGTCATCGACGCCGGCGATCATCTCATCCGGCGCAAACGCCGGCCGGCACGGCAGCGCGATCCCCTCACCTGGCGCTCCTGGAAATTCTTCATCCTCGCCGCCCTGATGGTGGCCGCTCTCTTTTCCACGCAGTTCATCTGGTTTTTCGATCCTATCGCCCTCCTGACCCGCACCTTCACCACGGTGCTCTATCCCGCATTCAGCTTTCTGCTCGGCGGCCTTTTCAATGCGGCTTTCAAGCTCCATTTTATCGAGGACCAGGTCTACTCGCTCTACGACGCCGCCCAGGCCGGCGGCCTCCTGCCCACCCAGCAGCCGAGAATGTTTGAAAATGTGGCTATCGCTCTCATTTTTGCCGGTATCATCGGACTCGGCCTGGTTTCGCGCCGCTTCTGGTGCCGCAACCTCTGCCCCCTCGGAGCCCTTCTCGGCATCTTTAGCAAATACCGCCTGACCCGGCGCCTGGTGAGCGACGCCTGCACCAAATGCAGCATCTGCCAGCGGGAATGCAAGATGAACGCCATTGAGGACGATTACAGCGTCAACAATACGGTGGAGTGCATCGAATGCGCAGAGTGCGTGGCCGTCTGCAAACCCCGAGCGGTCTCCTACACCCTCGGCCGTAATCACGGCGAGAACCGGATCGATCTGACCCGCCGGCGACTGCTCCAGGCCTCGGCGGCGGGCGCTGCCGGCCTGATGCTCTTCAAGACCACAGCGGCCGCACGCATCCGCAAGGGGCAGGCCCTCCGTCCGCCCGGCGCCCTCACCGAAGAACAATTCCTCGACCGCTGCATCCGCTGTCAGGAGTGCGTCAAGATCTGCTCCACCACCGGCGCCTGTCTGCAGCCCGCCCTCACTGAAACCGGCATCGAGGGACTCTGGAGCCCGGTCTCCGTCCCGCGCGAGGGATACTGCGAATACAGCTGCAATCTCTGCGGCCAGGTCTGCCCAACCGGGGCCATCCAGCCCCTGACCCTGGCGGAAAAGCAGAAGAGCCGCATGGGGACCGCCTATTTCGACAAGAGCCGCTGCATCCCCTGGTACCGCCAGGAGGACTGTCTGGTCTGCGAGGAGCATTGTCCGCTGTCGGACAAGGCGATCAAATTCGACATCCGTGAAGCGCGCGGGCCCGACGGCCAGATGCGGGTGGTCAAGTTCCCCTATGTGGTCGAGGACCTCTGCATCGGCTGCGGCATCTGCGAGAACAAGTGCCCCGTCGTCGGCGCTCCCGGCATCTTTCTCACCGCTGCGCGCGAGATTCGTCTGGCGGAACCGCTGCGGCGGAACACCGCACCAAACGGGGCATGAGAGGACGGTATCCGGGCCATGAAAGTGCTCAAGTGCGAGCTCGCCGCGGGCCTGGCGCGTTCGCAGGACGAAACGGGTGAACAATATGTTTAGCGATCTGGTGCGTTGCGAAGCTCTCGAGGACGGCTCCCTGAGGATCACCCCGCTGGGCAGCCTCGAGGATATCTCGCTCCTCCCGGCGGTGCTGGCCATATTCGAACAGGAATTCCGCAGGAAACACGTTCATTTTGTGCTCGATCTCGGCGGCCTGCCTGCACTGCCGGCCGGCTGGGTCGCTCTGATCTTCGAGCTGACCGCCCGCAGCCGGCGCCGGGGCGGCGACCTCTGCGTCACCAATCTGCAGCGCAAGGCCCAGGGGGATCTGCTCAATTTTCAGCCCGAGACCTACCTCTGCCTGGAGGAGATGGATTTCTATCTTCCTCCCCTCGACGCTGCCGGCATAAACGCCGGCGGCAGCAAAGAAAGGGCCGGCGTGGAGAATCCGGCTGCCTGGCCGGAACCGGGTCCCGGACCTGCCCTGCCGCCGGAAGCTGTTCCCGCCTTTCACCCCTGGGGAAGCTCTTCTCCCCCCGCAGAGCATCTCCATGCGGGCCGCGCCGGAACTGATCCCGCCCCCCCAGCGAACAGCATCACCATCCCCAGCCGTGTGGACGCACTCTACCGCGCCTGCGATTTTGTCCTCAACATCGCAGCCGGACTGGGATACGCCGAGTCCGATCTCTCCCGCATCAAGATCTCCGTCTATGAGGCGAGCCTCAACGCTATCGAGCACGCCTACCACTCCGATGCGACCAAAAAGGTCTGCGTCGAGGTCGCTTCGGACAGCGAAAGGATGATCATCCAGATCGTCGATCACGGTGACGGATTCGAGGCCAGAACCAACGAAGATTTCGACGCGACCGCTGCAGCCGCCGCGCGGCGGACCGGCGGCATGGGCCTGCATATCATCCGCCGCTCGATGGACCGGGTGACCTACCTGCGCGACCCCAAAAACGGCAACCGCCTGATCATGGAAAAACGTCTGCCCCATCACCTCTCCTCCGGCCCCCTCCCGGGCGGCGAAACCGGGGAGACGGCATGGCCCGAGCCCTCCGGCACGGGCGGGACGCCATGAGACGCATCATCCGCCTCGACCGGAGCACCCTGCTGCCGCTGATTCTCCTGCTTCTGATCATCATCGCCTCCGCGTACGGCCTGCTCTGCAGCCGCGATTCGCAGCCGGCCCGGATGGCCGGGGAAGAGAATGAGGAGGCCGGCCTGGAGGAGCCCGAGGCCCCGGATCTTGCCGCAGTCGCGACCCCCGCCGGCGTTGTCCATCTGAAACGGGCCCTCTTTTGTCTTGACGTCCATAAACGCAAGCCGGTGATTGTAAAATCGGCTTTCAACCGCCGTGTCGATTACATCTTTTGCTACACCGTCATCACCGCCCCGCCGGAGGGGGTCAATATCCTGCATCGCTGGATTCTGGCGGGACAACCACCGTTCGAAAGGCGCCTGCGCGTGCAGGGCAAGAACTGCCGGGTCTGGAGCTGCCGCCGCCTGATGAACAAGGAACCGGGCAGCGGCCGCGTCGAGATCGTCGTGGAAGAGGGGAATATGCTCGGCTCGGCTGTGTTTACATTGTTATGAAAAGAGATGTTTTGTCATGAGCGCAGGACAGTTGCGTGAAGAGATACGCCGGTTTCAACGCCGGAAAAAATGGTTCGCCCTGCCGCTGATCCTTTTGGGGCTGATCATGCTGTTCACCCCGGGGCCCGGCGTGGCGATCCTTTTGCTCGGTTTCATGCTCCTCTTCCCCCGGGATGGCCACCGTACCCTGAACTGGATCCGCGCGCGCTGGCGGCGACTCCGCGGCAAAGACTCGGCACCGGACCGGTGATGGAAGGCCGCTCTGCGCAGCCGCCCGCCTGCAGCTCTTCTCATGATCGATTTGAATTGAAACTTTTTGGCAGCTGCCGAGTCTAATAGTTGATTCATTGCACAATACTGTCCAAAGGAGGAATAACCATGTATTTTGGAATGAGTGATATCCTGCTGCTGGCCCCCGCTCTGATCCTGACCCTCTACGCCCAGTTCAAGATCAAAAGCGCCTACCACAAATGGAGCCAGGTGGCCTCGACCTCAGGCATGACCGGCGCCCAGGTGGCCAAGACCCTGCTGCAGCGCAACAGTATTCAGGATGTCCAGGTGGGAAGCGTGGAGGGGAATCTGACCGACCACTACGATCCCATCCACAAGACCCTCAATCTCTCTGAAGGAGTCTACGGCTCCAATTCCATCGCTGCCATCGGCGTGGCCGCTCACGAAACCGGTCATGCGATCCAGCACAAGGTGGCCTACGGGCCCCTGAAGCTTCGCCATACCATGTATCCCCTGGCCAATTTCGGCTCGATGCTGGCCATGCCGCTCTTCATCATCGGGCTGATGGTCTCATCGCTCAAATTTCTCACCACCCTTGGCATCGTCTTTTTTGCCGCCTCGGTCTTTTTCACCCTCGTCACCCTGCCGGTGGAGTTCAACGCATCCAAGCGCGCTCTGGCGCAGCTGACCAGCAGCGGCATGGTCAAGGGGGAGGAGATCGATGGCGCCCGTAAAGTGCTCAATGCCGCCGCCCTGACCTACGTCGCGGCCGCCGCAATGGCGGTCCTGCAGCTGGTCAGGCTGCTCATGATTCGCAATGATCATTGATATCCGGAAAGGAAAATATATGAACGGCAAGAAACGCTCAGTGCTTCTCTCGGCCGGTATCTTTATCGGCATCGTGATCGGTTTGGTGATATCCAGCAATTTCGACTGGGTGATGCACAGCATCGCCTCTGATCGGGCTGAAAGCGCAGTGGCCCTCGGATCCAACGAGCCCGTCTCACAGGAGCTGGTGGGGCTGCAGAGTCTCAGCAAGGCCTTTACCGAGGTCGCCAGGATCGCCAGCCCGGCGGTGGTGACCATTAACAGCAGCACCGTGGTCAAACAGAGCGTCCGTCATCCCTTCATGGATGACCCTTTCTTCCGCCAGTTTTTCGATGTGCCCGACCAGAAACGGGTGATGCGCGGACTGGGCTCCGGAGTCATCGTCAATCCTGATGGCTATATCCTGACCAACAATCACGTCATCAAGGATGCGGATGAGATCATGGTGATGATCGACAAGGTCGAACATGAAGCCAAGGTGATCGGCAAGGACCCGGCGAGCGATATCGCGGTCATCAAGATCGACAAGAAAGGGCTGCCCACCCTCAACCTGGGCAACTCGGACCGGCTGGAGGTCGGCGAGTGGGTGATGGCCATCGGCAATCCCTTCTCCGACGTCCTCGAAAAGACCGTGACCGCCGGCATCGTCAGCGCCAAGGGCCGCTCCCTCGGCGCCGGCCTCGGTGAGGGGTCGCTGCGCTATCAGGATTTCATCCAGACCGATGCGGCTATCAATCCAGGCAACAGCGGCGGGGCGCTGGTCAATCTGCGCGGTGAGCTGGTGGGCATCAACACCGCCATCGTCGGCCAGTCCAATGTCGGCATCGGCTTCGCCATCCCGATCAACATGGCCCGCTCGATCATGGAGCAGCTGATCTCCGACGGCAGGGTGCGCCGCGGCTGGATCGGGGTGCAGCTCGAAGAGATCGATGAGGAGAAGGCGGAGTACTTCGGCCTCGACAAGCCCAAGGGGGCGCAGGTGGGCGAGGTGATCAAGGAGAGCCCGGCCGAGAAGGCAGGACTGAAGCGGGACGACATCATCCTCAAGCTCAACGACATGGAGGTCACTTCGCGTGATCAGCTTATCGCCTGGGTTGGCAGCCAGGCCCCCAATACCCGCATCACCATGACCATCTGGCGGGACAAGGCCCTCAAGACCATCTCCCTGACCCTGAGTGAGCGCCCTTCAGATGAAGAGGTCGCCAGTGAGGAGAGCGGCGAGACCAGCCAGGCCGGCAAGCTGGGCATGGAGGTCAAGGAACTGACCCGGCAGCTCGCGCGCCAGTACGGCTATGAAGGCGAATCGGGAGTGGTCATCGCCAGCGTCGATCCCAATTCGGTGGCCGATCGCAAGGGATTGCGCGAAGGGGATCTCGTCCTCTCGGTCAACGATGCGGCGACCACCTCGGTGCGGGAGTTCCGCACGGCGGTGCGCGCAATCAAACCGGGCGCCGTGGTCTATATGCGCATCATGCGCGATCAGACCGTCTATACCGTCGGGATGCGTATGCCGCGCGAATAGAGGTGGTTCTGACAATATAGTCATATTGACAGGTTTGACTGCCATAATGACAGACTGAATCTCTCAAATGGAGATCCGGAATAGAGACCGGCGCATGGACACAATAGTCCATGCGCCTGTTTATTATAAGGATAGAGTCTTCTCGTTCCGGGCTGATACTTTGGCATGTGCTTTGCATAGGGTCAGGCGATGAACCGGAAAATTTCATGCATTATGCTTATTCTATAATCCTCCCGAAAGGAGTGCGACACCATGGGTAAAATTATCGGTATTGATTTGGGCACCACCAACTCCTGCGTTGCGGTGATGGAGGCGGGAGAGCCCGTCGTCATTCCCAGCAGCGAAGGCATGCGCACCACCCCCTCGGTGGTTGCCTTCACCAAGAGCGGCGAGCGTCTGGTCGGCCAGGTGGCCAAGCGTCAGGCGGTCACCAACCCGACCAAAACGGTCTATTCGATCAAGCGTTTTATGGGCCGCCGGTACAACGAGGTTGGGCGCGAACTGGAAGAGGTCCCCTATACGGTCATCGCCGGCAGCAATGATGTGGCCAAGGTGAAGATCGACGACAAGGAATACTCCCCCCAGGAGATCTCGGCGATGATCCTGCAGAAGATGCGCCAGACCGCCGAAGACTATCTCGGCGAGAAGGTGACCGATGCGGTTATCACCGTGCCCGCCTATTTCAATGACAGTCAGCGCCAGGCGACCAAGGAGGCGGGCGAGATCGCCGGCCTCAATGTGCGCCGCATCATCAACGAGCCCACTGCGGCCTCTCTCGCCTATGGTCTTGACAAGAAGGGCAATGAAAAGATCGCCGTCTTTGATCTTGGCGGCGGCACCTTTGATATCTCGATCCTCGAGATCGGCGACGGTGTTTTCGAGGTCAAGTCGACCAACGGCGACACCCATCTCGGCGGCGATGACTTTGATCAGCGCATCATCGACTGGATCGTCGATGAGTTCGTCAAACAGGAGGGGGTC
>JAKQKF010000178.1 GCA_029560815.1 bacterium | reverse complement strand
GGACCAGACCTGCGGCAGGGTGGCCGGCCAGGCGCTGGAGTTGTGGCACTGGGCGCCGAGGATCAGAAAGGGCTCGCCATCGACGATCAGGGCATGACGTCCGTTCTCCTGGACGAGATGCGGCAGCGAGGGATCGGATGCATGGGCATAAGCAGAGGAGAGTATGCCGCTGAGGACGAAGGTGATGACGATTATGAGGGGCATGTGGAGGTAGCGTGGAGTAGTTCTCATTTCCTTCTTTTCTCCAAGTCGGTGAGAAAAAAGTCCCTGCGCCGCACCAAAGCAGGCCGCCTTCACCGTTCGGGCGTCGGCCCCTTTTCCGGCGCCAGCGGTTCGAAGGCAAAACGCAGGCCGCGGACATAGGCCTCGAACTCCATGCTGGCGTGGCGCTCGCCATCGACGATGCGGAACTCGTAGGCCAGACCCGGATAATGACGCGAAGAAATGCGCTGGTTGAACTTGAGGATGCCGCCCAGGAACTCGGGCGCTTCATTGCCTCCCCCGCTGACGTGGAGACGGGCCTTGAGCGGCCGGCCGGAGGTGGAGAATTCCTCCTCATACCCCAGGAGCCAGTTGTCACCCACCACCACAGCGGGTGTGGCTGCGATATAGGCATGGAACAGCTCCGGCCTGGTGAACATCGCATAGAGCGTAAACAATCCGCCCAATGATGCCCCGGCCAGGACGCGGTAAGAGGGGTCCGCCCGGTACTCGCGCTCGACAAAGGGGATGATCTCGCTTTCGATGGTGCGCAAAAAGTCAGCGGCATGACCTGTAGTCCTGGCGTCCCCTCCGCCGAACGGCACCGGCGAGAGTTCCCAGCCGCGCATGCTGTCGAAATTGAGGTTCTCGCCGGCATAACCGATCCCGACGATGATGAACTCGGGGACGACCCGGTCGTAGACCATGCTGCCGCGCATGGCATCCAGTTTCTGGAAATCCCAGTAGGCGTCGGTGACGTAAACGACGGGATAGCGCCGCGCCGTCTCTGTGGAGTAGCTGCCCGGCAAGCCGATGTGCAGCTGGTAATGGCGTCCCAGCGGGGTCGGCGGCAGCACTCTCAGCTGCGAATTCCAGATCGTGTGCGCCGGATAGGAGGAAGCAGCTGTCTGCGCAGCTGTGATG
>JAKQKF010000172.1 GCA_029560815.1 bacterium | reverse complement strand
CAGCTATCTGCGCGCGATCAAGACCGCGGAAAACAGCATCTCCCTGCTGCGCAAGGCCCGCCAGCTCGATCCCGGCTTTGCGGATCCCCTCTTCGGCATCGCCGTCTATGAGTACAACAAGAGCAAGCTGCTGTTCGGACTGCTGGGTGGAGAGGAGAAAGCGGCGGTCGCCAAACTGAGGAAGGTGGAAAAGGAGGGGCGCTATCTGTCAACCAATGCCAGCTATTCTTTGCAGGCGACCTATCTCGAGAACGGCCAATACGACAGCGCTTTGGTCATCAATGATCATCTCTATAAACACTATGCTGCCAGCCCCTCCTGTCTCTACCACCGCGCCCTCCTGCTTGAAAAAACCGGCCGTCTCGAGGAAGCTCTGCAGATCTGGGAGCAGCTGATCGCGACGCTGCAGCGTCGCCAGCCGGTCAGCAACGGCTTTCTCGCAGAGAGCCACTATCATCTGGCCTGGCTAAACCGCCAGCTCAAGCGGGATGAGAACGCCCGCAAGCTGCTCATCCAGTCGGCCCGCTTCGCCGCCCGGCGCCGCGCCGATGAGGAGTTGGAGGGCTCTTATATCAAGTTCAAGGAGATCAAGGGCAAGATCAATTCTGCGCTGGCGGAATGGCAGCAGTGAAACCGCCGGAGCCTTGTCACGAGGGATCACGAGGCCCCGGCGCCTGATGCAGAGTTAACGGTTCAGTTCGTCAAGGATGGCCTGGATCTCCTCCTGACAGCCCCCGCACGTCGTGCCCGCCAGGGTCGCTTCGCCGACCTCCTCGACGCTCTTCAGCCCCTTTTCCCTGATCGCCTTGACGATCTCCCCCCGGGTGACCTCGTTGCAGAAGCAGATCATTTCATCATCATTCATACCGGTTATCCTCAGTTTAGCCCAAAGATCTTCATGTCCTCTTCCACTGTGGTGATGGTCTGAACGCCAAATTTCTCCTGGACGATGCGGAGAAGATCGGGCGTCAGAAAAGCCGGCAGGGTCGGTCCGATGTGGGTATTCCTGATGCCGAGAGCGAGCAGGGCGAGATGGACGATGATCGCTTTCTGCTCATACCAGGCGATATTGAAAACGACCGGCAGCTGGTTGATGTCCTCCAGCTTGAGGATCTCCTTGAGCTTGAGCGCCACCAAAGCCCAGGAATAGGAGTCGTTGCACTGGCCGGCGTCCAGCACCCTCGGGATGCCGTTGATCTCGCCGAGATTGAGCTTGTTGTAGCGGTACTTGGCGCAGCCGGAGGTGAGAATCACGGTATCCTTCGGCAGCTGTCGGGCGAACTCGGTATAGTATTCGCGGCTCTTCTGCCGGGCATCGCAGCCGGACATGACCACCAGCCGCTTGATCGCCCCCGAATTGACCGCCGCAAGGATCTTGTCAGCGAGGGCCAGCACCTGATTATGGGCGAAACCGATGGTGATCTCCCCGCTTTCGATCTCGGTCGGGGGCGGGCATGTCCGCGCCAACTCGATGACAGCAGAAAAATCCTTCTGCCCGTTCGGCAAGCGCTTGTCGATCTGTTTCCAGCCCGGCATGCCGGCTGCACCGGTGGTGAAGACGCGTTCGTTGTAGGTCGTGGTCTTGCGGGGAGGAACCAGGCAGTTGGTGGTGAAGAGAATCGGACCGTTGAAGGTTTCGAATTCATCCAGCTGGCGATGCCAGGCATTGCCATAGTTGCCGGCGAGGTGTTTGTATTTTTTCAGCCGGGGATAGGCATGGGAGGGCAGCATCTCGGAGTGGGTATAGATGTCCACGCCCTTGCCTTCCGACTGGATGAGCAGCTGCTCCAGATCCCTGAGGTCGTGTCCGCTGACCAGGATGCCGGGATTCTTGCCGGCGCCGATGGAGACCCGGGAAATTTCGGGATGGCCGTAGGTGGAGGTGTTGGCCTTGTCCAGCAGGGCCATCGCCTTGACGCCGTGTTCGCCCGTACGCATCAGCCATTCCAGCGCGCTCTCCAGGCTGGCCGGCCGGGTGATCATGGCCAGGGCCTCCTGCATGAAAGTGAAAATCTCCTGCTCCTCGTAGCCCAGATTAAAGGCGTGCTCGGTATAGGCGGCCATGCCCTTCAGGCCGAAGAGGAGGTACTGCTTGAGGGCGCGGACATTGTCATCCGTGTCATAGGCCAGGATGCCGGCATCGGCGGCTTTGGCGTGGAATTCGGCCTCGGTGTCGCCATGCCAGACGAGGGCATCGTGGCGGACGCTCAGGGTCACCTTGTTCTTCAGGGCATCGCGATACTTCAGGCTGTCGCGAATGGCCTGGATGATGGCCTGGTCATCAAAATTGGCGTTGGTGATGGTCATAAAGAGGCTGTTGGTGATGTGCCTGCTCTCAACACTGGTATCGATACCCTGTTTGCGGGCCTCGATCGCGGCAAGAGCGAGCCCCTGGCAGGCGTAGATCAGAACATCCTGCAGATTGGCAGTGGCCTCCTTCTTCCCGCACACACCATTGATGGTGCAGCCTGTATTCTTGACGGTCTCCTGACACTGGTTGCAAAACATGCTCATATCACCTCCATGAATCCATGTTGATTAACATGCAAATACAAGTAATTAATTTAGAAAATACTGCTCTGATAATCAAGAAGTTTTGCTCCCCAACCGGAGGGCGCACCCCTTCCATCCGGGGCAACGCAGCAGCACAGTTTGAGCACCACAGCTGATACAGGGATTCAGGCGGCTCCATCCCTCTCCGTGCGGATGAATGAGAGCAGGGCGGCGAGGATGAGCAGCAGGCCCGGGATATAAATCTCCCAGGCGAAGCGGGAGGGGATGAACTGTGTGATGGTGCGGACCATATTTTCGTCCCGGAGTACTTTTGTCAGCCCCCCGGTGAGGTCGTGCCGGAAGATCAGCAGGGTATAATCGATGGTAAAGCTGACATAGACAAAGAGAGCACCTGCCAGGAGGAGCAGCCATTCCCGTCTGTTGAAAACACTCCTCTCTCCCCTCGCCAGGAAGCGCTCAGCTGCCAGATGGAGGACGATCATGGCCAGGGCGCAGAGCACCGGCGCAATCACGGGCCCGATCCAGGTGATGGGGATGAGAAAAAGAACGTCCCAGGTCAACAGGGAGGCGGGCCAATCGAGCAGCAGCTTGAGGGCGAGGTAGTAAAAGAGGTCCCAGACGCCGAAGAGGTAGAGAAAGCAGGTGAAGCGGGTGAAGGGGGTGCGGCTCCCCAGCCAGCCGATGGCCGCGAGCATCACCAGGGTGCAGATTTCACGCAGCACCTCGGTGAGGTAGATCCCCCCGGGCATGGCCGCCAGCGGAAAATAAAAGCCCTCCGGGTAGTAGAGG
>JAKQKF010000170.1 GCA_029560815.1 bacterium | reverse complement strand
ACAGAGTTCCAGCAGACTGTATTCCGGCACGCCGACGATCATTTTCAGGCCTGCACTCTGGGCATAGGCAAATGCCTGTTCCACCTCCGCTGTGCTGGTCATGTAAATCACGCCGGCGGTATAGAGATCGATTCCTGCGGCCCTGACTTTCTCCACCGTGGCCCTGATCTCCTCTGCACTCGCCTCCAGCGGCATGTGCATGCTCTTCAAGCAGAGGTTGGAGAGGCCCAACCGTTTGGTGACGGCGATGATCTCCCCGGTGCCGAAGTTTCTAAAGGTGTAGGAAGCCAGTCCCAACAACATTTCTGTCCTGCCCCGTTTCGCTTCGGCCCATCCTGCCGGCGCGAGGGAGGCGGCTGCCGCCACCACACCGGCGGTTTTGAAGAATTCTCGACGATTCTGCGCTCTGGACATGAATGGCCTCACTTGTTTGATTGGATCTACTGGTCAAAATTTGTTCGAGCTGGCCGCGCTGCGCCGGAAAGCCGGCCGTGCTGCATCGGGAAGCCGGTGGCAGACTGTCTTCTGGCAAAACCCTGGCAATCGATATCAGCGTCAACGATCATCTGAATTGCCCGTTGCTGACGAAACCTATCCTGCGACTGTCCGGGGACCAGCTCGGAACGTTGATCGATCCCTGGCCGCCGTAGAGATAGGCGATCACTCTGGGTTCCCCGCCTGTCGCGGGCATCAGGCGCAAATAGACCCGCTGATAAAAGGGATGCTGGTCCGCAGGGACCTCCTGCGGGAATGAAAGAAAGGCTATCCACTTGTTGTCAGGCGAGACGTGCGGAAACCAGTTGTTCAGATCATCAAAAGTCAGCTGCTGCTGATTTTTTCCGTCCGGATCCATCCGCCAGATCTGCATCTTGCCGGTGCGGCTGGAGCAAAAAAAGATGGACCTGCCATCGGGAGCATACTCTGATCCGTCGTCGAGGCCCCGGGATGTCGTCAGCCGGATTTCACGGCCGCCCTCGGCCGGGATTTTGTAAATATCGAATTCACCGTCCCGCTCACCGGTATAGACCAGAAATCTGCTGTCGGGGGACCACCCGTGCAGGTATGACGGGCTTTTCGCGGTGACCCTCGTGGGCGTGCCCCCGGCAGCGGGCAGGGTGTAGACCACGGATTCTCCCCCGCTCTCTTTTGCATGATGGCTGATGCCGATAAGCCGCCCGTCGAAGCTCAGGACATGGTCGTTGTTGTTCCGGTCAGCAAAACCGGTGTTCAGGAGCGATGAGACCCCGGTCCGGATGTCGGACTGGTAGAGGAGCCCCTCCGCATTGTAGATCAGAGCGCTGCCGTCCGGGGTCCAGTTCGGGGCCTGCCAGGAGTGGTCTGATCCGGCCAGCACATGCCTCTTTCCGCTCTCGACCTCCAGGATCTCAAGAAGACTGCCCAGATAGTCCCGGTATTGCACCAGCGTATCCGGGGCCGTATTGAAGATCCGGACATTGGTGAATTCAACCTCCTCGGAAATGGTGTCGTTGTGGGAACAGATGAAAAGGCCGGCCAGCAGATTATCCGGGAGGTTCACATTCTCGAGGTTCTGCGCCTCATACCTGTCGCCGAACCGTGCGGCCGACATCGTGAAGAGATTGCCCTTCTTTTCGAGCTGCACTACATCCGGACCGGTTACGGAAAATCTGATCTCCTGGACATCTTCGTCCCCGGCCTTCCTATACTGCAGGCAGGTCAGGCCGTCCCCGTGAACGGTGCAGGCGACCATGGCAGCGCTGGCTCGCTGCGACTCCCGGATCATGATGCCGGTCTTGCGATGGGGTTCATGGCCGGTGCTTATCCATGAGAGCCGTGTTTGCAGGATGAAATCGCCATTCATCTGCTTCCAGAGGAAAGAAAAGCTGTCCCTGGCGAACCAGATATTGGCGCCGGAACCGGAGAGTCGGACCATTTGTCCAGGTTCATGGCAGCTGACGGAGCCCGGGATGCCGGGTGAGCCAATGTCCGAAAAGCCATCAAATATTCCAATCCTGGAATGAGGTATCTGTGCATTGAGGGAGAGCGGCGTCATGCAGACCAATAGCAGTGCGCCGGCAAGGCTGACGATGGTGCGGAGGGGTATGATCATCCTGGTTTTCCTTCTTCGACGGGATAAATGCCTTTCCTTATCCAATTGAGTCACTGCTTCATTCCGATAAACGCCGCGAGCGCACTCTTGCGGCAAATGAGCCAGGCAGCTGTCAAAATACACAGGTGGCTTTCAGCGCCCGCCCCAGCCCCACTGCAGATCGATGAGGGGCCCGAGCAGATGCCACTGCGTGCCAAAGGGATATTCCCCCCAGGTGAGTTTATACCCGAGTCCCAGCTGCGCCCTGCTGCTTTTGTCCCACAGCAGCATGCCCTTGTGTTCTAGCGCCCAGTTTTCCTCTCCCCCGGGGGTGTAAAAGAGATCGCCGTCCACCAGGTAGAGCCAGCGGCGGCCGAGGCGGCCCATCCCTTCGATGCCGCTGCGCCAGGTATATTCCTGATAAAACGGCTGGAGCCGCGGGAAGACCAGCGGCAGATCAATGGTCGTCCGATGGTCGAGTGCGCTGGAGCGAAAGAGACACAGACTGATCCCGGCTTTAAAAGTGATGAGATGGGCGTTGCCGAGGGGGCGAGTGATCAGTATTTCACTGGTCCATGCGCCCATGTTGGGGATCTCGAATTCGGGCGAAAGGATGCCGCCGGTCCCCTTGCGGCGCAGCAGCCGCAGCAGGGGGGTCGGATCGTAAAAGCTGTGGCGGGATGCGATCAGCCATGGACCTGCCGGAACGTGGGACCATTTCAGACTGAGATTCGGCAGCAGGGGAAAAAGCAGGGGGTGGGCTGAAAGCTCAATGTGGTCCGAAATGCCATGGCGCAGGGGCTGAAAGATTCCGACGGTCCAGCGGCCCTGGTT
>JAKQKF010000148.1 GCA_029560815.1 bacterium | reverse complement strand
CAACAAATTGTGTTAATTTATAATTCTCCGCTTAAATAATCACTCTCAAAGTGGAGGATTGGCCGTGCAGGATCCGATGGGATATCATCTGTCTTTGAGCGCTCAAAGAACAATCCTGTGTTTGCTTTTCTGTTTGCTTTTGATGGAAGCTTTGTTTAACTTGGCGCACGAATAGGCGGGGAAAAGGCGAGGGAGGAATTATCGAAAAAGCACATATAATCCTGGCGACCAGATTATATGTGCTTTTTTGCTGCTGATCCCCCACCCAATCTTGCCCCATTACCATCTCTATCCAGAACTGAGCTCAAACACTGCTGGTGAATCGCCATGTCCCAGAAAAATGCCCAGCTGGCCAATCAACTCTCCGTCTTGCGCTTGCTCGTCGGCTACCTCGGCGAAAAGCCGCAGTTTGCCTGGTGGGACACCAACTTTCTCAGCCCCATTGGCCAGCAGTTTATGACCATCAATTTTCCGCGGACAGCCCTGTCCGCCGGTATCCATGCAGTATCCGATGCCGCCAGGCGACTCCATGACGAACGCATCGGCAAGGGTGGGGTCTATCATCTCTTTCGCCTGCCCACCGCCCTGGAAGAAGACATCCATCAGATTATCCTCCAGGGGCACCTCGATCTCGTCGTCGCCCAGATTCAGAATAGAGAAAGCGCCCTTGACGAACTGAAGAATCAATCAAGTGATATAACAATTCCGGGCAGCGGACCGGTTCTGCTTGGGAAAATATCCGAGTTGGAGAATGAGCCCGCCCTCGGCCGGCTGGCAGCTCTCTATCATCAGGCCTTTGCAGCCGGCACATCCTCATTTCCTTACTTCAGTCATGAGTGATCCACCTGTAAAATACAACGCAGCGTTCGCCAAGGGTCAAGGACTGCAAGAAGAGACTGTAGCCCTGCTCCAGGCCTGGTCCCCCGGCATGACAGCCGCCGAGTTGACGATGATAGCACTGCAGCAGGGTCTGCTGCGCCGGGCCACGGAAAAACGCACCCGCGATATCATCTCAAACCATATCGCTCCGCGATATCTCAAAAATGACGCCAGACCCGCACAGTATCTGCATATACTAATCAAGAATGACTTTTCCTCTGCCGCCCTTAACCAGCTCTTTTATATCTACACTTGCCGCGCCAATCCCATCCTGCGCGATTTCATTGGCCAGGTCTACTGGACCTCCTTCGCCGCCGGACGCACAGCCATCATCAAGGAGCAGGCGCTGGCCTTTATCGACGGCGCCGTACAAAACGGCCATATCGCCGCAGCCTGGTCGGCCGAGCTTCGTGACCGCATCGCAAGAGGCCTGATGACCTGCCTGGCCGATTTTGATCTGGCGCAAAAAGGCCGGGCCTTGTCGCGCAAAATCGTCAGTTTTCGCCCCTTTCCATCCACCATCTTTTTTCTAGCCCATGAGCTTCATTTCGCCGGCATGAGCGACAATCAAATCATGGCCCATCCCGACTGGCAGCTCTTCGGCTTGCAGCCCCTGGAGGTCGTCCAGGAGCTCTCCCGTCTCTCCCCGCATATGCTTATCGTCCAGTTCGCCGGCGATCTACTGCGCATTACCTGGAGTTGTGCAACCATGGAGGAGGCCCTGCGTGCCATCACCCGACAGGAGTTTTGAAGAGCTGCGCCAACGCCTTCGCCTCGGCCACAGCCTGAACCAGGCCAGCGACGACCCGGTCTATTATCTGATCTTCCGCCCCGAAGAGATGCTGGAAGTAAAGCGCAGGCTGAAATCGTGGCAGGTGAAGCTGAGCCAGGATAATTACAAGGTTCATCTCTTTTCCATGGCTGCCGCCATCCGGGAAATCCTCGGCAGCCACGATCTCCGCGATATCTGGCTCGAAAGCGAACGCGAAGCGCCATTCGATTTTGAGGCCATCAATAAAACGCTCACCGATGCCCTTACCAGCCATGACGCCCTGAAAAACAGGCTCGAAGCCAAACTCGCCTCGCTCTCTCCCGCCAACAGGGATCTTCTTATCATCACCGATACCGAAGCTCTGCATCCCTATATCCGGGTGGGGTCACTGGAGCAGCGCCTCCAGGGCAAATTCCGCGTGCCCACCATCATTCTCTACCCCGGAATACGTTCCGGCCGCACCACCCTGCGCTTTCTCGGTATCTATCCGGAAGACGGCAATTATCGCTCGACGCACATTGGAGGTTAACACGGCGTATGCTGATCCGCGAGATATTTGACACGGCCAAACCGATTGACCGCCGCATCGAAAAAGTCATCACCTATGACGCGAGCAACGACGACCTCCTCAAGCAGGAGATCCAGGAATATGTGGCCACCGCCAGCATCGAGAGCCACTTTGACCGCCTCCTCGACCAGCTCGAGTACGGCATGTCCAGTGGCGAGAACCCCGAAGTCGGCGTCTGGGTCTCCGGCTTTTACGGATCGGGCAAAAGCTCCTTCACCAAGTATCTCGGCTTTGCCCTCGATCCGGAAAAAACTGTGGATGGCAAGCCCTTCCTGAGCATGCTGCAGAATCAGCTTAATTCGGCCTCTCTGCGCGCCCGTCTCGCCACCATGGCCAAACGCTTTCCCGCGGTGGTGATCATGCTCGATCTGGCGACCGAGCAGCTCTCCGGCGCCACTATGGCCGAAATATCCAGCGTCCTCTACGCCAAGGTGATGCAGTGGGCCGGCTACTCCCGCGATGAAAAGATTGCCTACCTGGAGTTCATGCTGGAACGCGACGGCAAGCTGGATGCCTTTAAACAGCGCATCCTCGAAATGTCCAGCGGCAAGGAGTGGGACGAGATCAAGAACCAGCCGCTGGTGATGAAGGCCCTCGCCTCCCGGGCCGCCTGCGAATTCTATCCCGAGCTTTTCCCCGACAGCAAGACCTTTAACGAAATCAAGCTGGAGGAGCGCATCCGCGAAAACGAACGCGTCACCGAGATGCTCGATCTGATCCGCCGCCGCTCCGGCCTGCAAAACGTGATCTTTGTCATCGATGAAGTCGGCCAGTATGTCGCCTCGCGCGACGAGCTCATCCTCAATCTGGATGGCCTCGCCAAGAACATGAAAACCATCGGCCGCGGCCACGCCTGGATCATCGCCACTGCCCAGCAGACGCTGACCGAGGATAACCCCCAGACCGCGCTGAACACCGCCAAGCTCTTCAAACTCAAGGATCGCTTCCCCTTTGCCATCGATCTCGAGGCGAAAGACATCCAGGAGATCTGTTACACCCGCCTGCTCGGCAAATCCAAAACCGGCGACGAGTTGCTCGGCCGCCTCTTCGACAAGCACGGCCCGCAGCTGCGCTTCGCCACCCGGCTGCACAACACCCGCTATTACAAATCGGATTTTGAAAAGAGCACCTTCTGCAAGTTCTATCCTTTTCTTCCGGTCCATTTTGAGATTCTTTTACAGCTGCTCTCGCGCCTGGCCAAGACGCGCGGCGGCATCGGTCTGCGCTCCGCCATCAAGGTATTGCAGGATATTCTCGTCGACACCGGTTCCGCGCGCTCCCGGAATGTGCGGCTCGCTGATGCGCCGGCCGGACACCTGGCCAACAGCGTGGTCTTTTACGACGCCCTGCACAAGGACATCGAAAAGCCCTTCCCGCACATCATCCACGGTGTGGAGAAGGTGATGCGCATCTATGGCGAAGAGTCGATCGAAACCCGGGTGGCCAAATCGATCGCCGTGCTGCAGATCCTCGAGGACTTTCCGGTCAGCCGTGAAAATGTCGCGGCGCTGATGCATCCCGCGGTCGACTCGCCCGGCCTGCTCGAGCAGGTCAACGCGGCTGTGGATGGTCTGCTCAAGGAAAAATCGGTTCCGCTCAGCGAACTGGACAGCAGTCTGCGTTTCATGAGCGATGCGGTGATCGATCTGGATGTTGAAAAGATGAAGCATCTTCCCAAGGTGGTGGAGATCGGCAGTGCTGTGAACTCGCTGCTGCGCGAACTCTTCACGCCGCCGCCCAGTGTCCGGCTGATGCAGTCGCGCATGGTCAGCACAGGTATCAAAGTCTACACCAACGGCACCATCGCCGTCTCCCTCCTCGGCGAGCGCGAGGAAATCCAGACCCACATCGATCTGGTGCCGGAGAAGGAGTATGAGGCCCGCAAGCAGGAGCGGCTGGTGGAATCGACGCAGCGCTCCTCCCTGAATGTGATCTTTTTCCTCGGCCACAAGGACCCTGAAGTCGAGACCCTGGCCGTAGAGATGCTGCGCTGCCGGGAAATCCATGCCCGCAACCGCACCAGGGCGGCGGACAAGGATGTCGAGGAGTATCTCCGCGGCCAGATTCAGCGCGCCGAAATGCTCGAGAGGGAGATCCAGACACGGCTCAAGCGCGCGCTCCTCGCCGGCTCTTTTATCTTTCGCGGCCAGCACCAGCCTGCAAGCAGCGCTGACGCCCAGGTGACCCAGGCGCTGCACGACTTTCTCGACTCTGCGGCCGGCCAGGTCTTTCATAAATATGCGGAAGCCGCCGCCGCTGCTGATTCAGCCGCAGCCGAACATTTTCTCAAGGCCGACCGGCTGGACCGCATCGCCTCCAATGACGATCCGCTCAATCTGATCAGGAAAAGCGGCTCAACCTTCACGGTGGATTTGCAGCACAAGGCGATCATCTCGATCAGAGACTATCTCCAGCAGCGTGGCCAGGTGGACGGCAAGCAGTTACTCGACGATTTTTTTGCGGCGCCTTATGGCTGGTCCAAGGATACCAGCCGCTACCTCATCGCCGCCATGCTGGTCGGCAGCATGGTCACTCTCCGCGTCGGCGGCCAGGATGTCATGGTCCGCGGCGAAATCGCAGTCAATGCTCTGAAAAATACCGCCAATTTCGGCAAGATCGGTATATTTTTACGGCATGGTACAGTCGATCCTGAAATGCTCAACCGCGCCCGGGAGCGGCTGCTGGAGCTGACCGGCGATAACGTCATGCCTCTCGAGGATGAGATCAGCAAGTGTGTTATGCACTATTTCCCCGATATGCAGCTTGAATTCGCCGATCTGGCCAGCCAGCTGAGGACGCTCGGGCTCTCCGGCGCCGATCGCGCCCGGGATTTGCAGAACAACATTTCTGAAATTCTCAAGGGGGATGCCTCCGATGCCACCCTGCGTCTGGGCGGAGAAGCCTGTCCCTTTTACGACGACTTGCGCTGGGCCCAGGAGCTGAAAAAAGCCTTCCGGAATGGCATGGAATCGCTGGTTCGCCGTGCTGCGGAACTCGCGCAAGGCATCAAAGCCCTGCCCAACGCGGGCCTGCCTGGAGAGCTGCTGGCCGGCACTCAGATGGTCCGTGAAGAGCTCGGCAGTTATCTAACCCGTGATAACTTTTATGAATTCGGGCCGCAGATCCGTCAGCAGAGCGAGAACCTCAACGGCAAAGTGGCGGAGACGGTCAGCCAGCTGCTGGAAGCCGAGAGAGTCTGGCTGGAGGAGCAAAAGACGAGACTGCAGCGCATGCCGGAATGGCCCCGGATGGGCCAGGAGGATGCCGCCCGCCTTTCGGATGCTCTGGACAGGCTGACAATTGAGGCAGATGAAAATCTTGCCGGACTGCAGCGCATCATCAACAGCCGTTATGTGCTCTCCGAATCGCTTGCACGGATCGAAGCTGAAATCCGCGCGCTGGCGCAGCCGGGTGAACCACCGGAAAACGGCGGCGGGGGCGAGCTCGAACTGCATTTGCCGGCCATCCTGAGTAGCGTCGACGAGCTGGAGCGCATCCTTGGCGAATTGGCGAGCATCAAGGCGGAATTGGCCGCGGGCAAAAAGATCCGAATTATCTGGCGGTAGATCATGGCGTTTGACAATCCCACCCGGAACCGGCTGGCGCGGCTGGTCAGCGACTGCCGCCGCCTGCTCACCGACGAATTCTCCATCCAGCTGCAGCAGCACTATGGCATTCAACCCGACGGCCAGATTATCCCCCTGGAGCAGCTGGGCCATCTCGACGACGAACAGCGCGGCGTCGCTGTGATGCTGCGCGAGCGCATCAGCCATATTGCCAGCGGATTGACCGACGAAAAGCGGCCAGCCGAAGCTGCTGTTGACCGCCTCCTGCGCGAGCAGGCCTTCACTGTCCTCAACCGCTTCGCCGCCCTGCGCATGTGCGAGGAGCGCGAGCTGGTGCAGGAGTGCGTGCGCGGTGGCTTGCACTCCCGCGGATTCAAGGTTTTTTTGCAGATCGCGGGCTCAGGGCTCGGTGACACCTGGCAGCGCTACCGCACTTTCCTTTATCTCCTCTTCGACGAGATCTCGATCGATCTCGGCCTTCTCTTCGACCGCTTCTCCCCGTTCGGATTGCTCTTCCCGCGTGAGGCCGCCCTGGAGGAACTCTTCCAGCTTTTAAATACCCCGGACCTGCAGAGCATCTGGTCTGAAGACGAAACCATCGGCTGGATCTACCAGTATTTCAACTCCAAAGAGGAGCGCCAGGCTATGCGCAAGGCCTCGGCGGCACCGCGCAACAGTCGCGAGCTGGCGGTGCGGAACCAGTTCTTCACGCCGCGCTATGTGGTTGAGTTTCTCACCGACAACACCCTGGGCCGCACCTGGTACGAAATGCGTCAGGGGCAAACCCGCCTGACCGGGCAATGCCGCTATCTGGTGCGCCGGCCGCATGAGGTCTTCCTCCAGCC
>JAKQKF010000135.1 GCA_029560815.1 bacterium | reverse complement strand
GTGCTCGATGAGAATCAGGCCCAGCCCGCAGTCCGCCAGCAGCTCGCCAATATGCGGGCGGACATCACCAAACAAAAGCTCTCATTTCGAGTCGGCTATAGCACCGCGATGACGCGGACGATCGACCAACTCTGCGGGAGCAGGCCTCCGAAGAACTGGCGCAGCACCGCCAAACTGAAGAATCTGTCCAGACTCGCTCCGGCCACCCTGAAATCAAGCCTCGCCCTGCCGGCCAAATGGGACTGGCGCGAGCACAACGGCGTCACAGCGGTGCGAGATCAGGGGAACTGCGGCAGCTGCTGGGCGTTCGGCACGATCGGCAGTTTCGAGTCCTTTCTGCTGATCAAGAACAGCATCAGTACGGACCTCTCGGAGCAGCATCTGGTTTCGTGCAATGGCGAGGGTTATGGCTGCGGTGGGGGATGGTGGGTTTTTGAGATGCTGATCAACCCGGGCGCTGTGCAGGAAGCCCTCTTTCCCTATGCCGCCGCCGATCTCCCCTGCCCGCCGGGATTGGCTTATGCCTACCAGGCCAGCGGCTGGGCCTACGTGGATGGCGACAACCAGATCGCGGATACCCAAAAAATCAAGGAGGCGATCTATCAGCTCGGCCCGGTCGCCGCCGCCGTCTATGTGGGGAGCTACTTTCAGGCCTACAGCGACGGTGTTTTCGACAAGGAAGAAGCTGAACCGGGCGGGTTTCTCAGCTGCGCGGCCTCCCATGATGTCAATCATGCCATCCTGCTGGTGGGTTGGGATGATGCCGAGGGGGTCTGGATCCTGCGCAACAGCTGGGGAGCGGGCTGGGGTGAGGGCGGCTACATGCGGATCAAATATGGCATCAACAAGGTGGGGTTCGCTGCGGCCAGTGTCTTTTAGGAGGGACCCGGCCGGATCGGCGCACCTCTTCAGGGGGCGGTAAAGGGATGGGCTCGTACGAGCCCATCCCTTTTTTAATACCGCGCCGCTACTGCAGATCCCGCAGCCGCACCTCGATATTTTTCTCCTCCTTGAGGAGATCGATGAGCTTGCGGGTTTCGGTGCCGCCAAAGTGGTAGGGATAAAGGATGCGCGGCTGAAAGGCCCTGGCCGCATCGGCCACCATTTCGGGGGTCATGGTATAGGGCAGATTCATGGGAAGAAAGGCCACGTCGATCCCTTTGAGGGATTTCATCTCGGGGGTGTTCTCGGTATCGCCAGCGATATAGATGCTTTTGCCGCCGAAACGGAGGATGTAGCCGTTGCCCTCGCCCTTGGGATGGAAAGGCTGCTTGTTCGGGCGCATGTGGATGAGGTTGTAGGCCGGTACCGCCTCGATCTCCACCTCCCCGATCCGGGCCTTTTCGCCATTGGCCAGCAGGGCCGCGTCGGGGAGCTTGGCCCGGCAGACCGGCGCGGCGATGATGCGGGTGGAGCTCTGCCGGATCAGGGCGATGGCCTCGGGATCGAGGTGATCGGAGTGGCCGTGGGTGACCAGGATCAGGTCCGCCTTGGGCAGCGTGCCATAGTCGCCATATTCCGAGACCGGGTCGACATGGACGACCGTCCCGCCGAGTTTCAGCATCAGGGTGCCGTGGCCGATGAAGGTGAGGACGATGTCGCCTTTTTCGGTGGAGAGGGTATCGCTCTTGAACATGGTATTGCTCCACGCTGAGGTTAGACCGAGGGTGAGAAACAGGATCGTCAATATTTTATTCATAAGCTCCTCATAAACTTTTTCTTCGCAGACGGCGCGGCCGCCATTGAGGCCGGGAGTCGGGCTGCGACGGGATCTCCTGCTTAAATCTAGTCTTCCCGGCGGCAAAAATCAACCTTAAAGTTGGGGGAGGCCGGCTGCGTACGGCAGGTTTTTCCTTTTCAGCGGCAGCAGGTGAGGCGGAGCTGGGCGGAGATGCTGCGGCCGCGGCGGAGACGGCAGATATAGGTGCCGGTCGCCACCGGATCTCCGGCGTCGTCGCGGCCGTCCCAGAAGAGCTGCGCCCGGCCGCCGCAGACGGCCGGGGGGGTGGGCAAGGAGCGGACGAGGCGGCCGAGCAGATCGATGATTTCGACGACTCCCTCTTCGCCGGGGGTGAGCCAGGCCAGCATGATGCCCATATTGAAGGGATTGGGCCATGCGCAGAGAGCTGCCGGTTCCGTTGGCTGACGGCGGCCGCTGTTCCCGACCGGCAGGGTATGGTCGAAAACGCTGTTGAGCGCGCCCGGGGTACCGGAAATGGGCTGACCGGCGGCATCGAGCCCGTTGCGCGTCAACGTGTCGTTGCCGGCCCAGCTCTCCGGAAGCATGCCGCTGAGCAGGGGGTGGATCTTTTCCATGCTGCGTTTCGGATTGTTGGTGCCGGCGAACCAGCCGCTCGAGTCGCAGCGCACCTGGTCGACAAGGAGCGAGTCGCGGTCCCGCAGGATGAGCCATTCGCCGCTGTTCTTGAGGTCGCCGGTGAAGATCTGCTCCGCCGGCCGGTCCGAGATGGTCTGGTCATCGGTGCGCTCAAGAACGAAATAGCCCTGCGCCGGGATGACACCGGTGAGGCGGATGGCCGGTGTGCCGTCAGCGGCTTTGAGCGACCAGCCCTGCAGATCGACGGCGAGCGGTGCGGGATTATGGAGCTCGATCCACTCGTCGCTGGTGCTGGCCATGGTTCCCATCCAGCCGATCTCGTTGATGACGACATTCTGCCCCCTGGCCAGAAACGGCAGCAGGAGCAGAAGGATTGTGCAGTGACTCTTCATACTTCAATCTCACCATTTTGGAGCAAAAAATCAAGGGACAAAATCGCTTCAGCGGAGAGTCACCGGGTGAGACCGGGCCGGTCATTATACTGTGCGCCGGACGCCTCGAGGAGGCGCGAAACTGCTTAAAAAACTGTGGCTTTTTTGCTCATTTTCTCCTATCTTTTAGGCAATTCAAAAATCAATCCCTGCGAGTGAAATGAGCTATCCCATCCGGCCCAAAAAGAGCCTGGGCCAGAATTTTCTGGTCGATGGCAACGTGCTGCACAATATCGCTGATGCCCTGGCCCTTGCGCCCGGGGATACTGTGCTCGAGATCGGTCCGGGCACGGGACTGCTGACGGATCTGCTGCAGCCGCGGGTGGCCCGGCTGATCGCGGTGGAGATCGATCGCAATCTGTCGGCTCTCCTCAAAAAGCGGTTCACCGGGGCGTCCAACTTTACTCTGGTGGAGGGTGACATCCTCGCGATGGAGCCGATGCTCCTCGCCGGGGAACGCCCTCTGCGCGTGGTCGGCAATATCCCCTATTACATCACTTCGCAGATCATTTTTCATTTTTTCGACCGCCGCCGCAACCTGGTTGACATGGCCCTGTTGATGCAGCGCGAGGTGGCTGACCGGATCACCGCCGGGGTGGGCGACCCTGATTATGGCATCCTTGCGGTTTTCAGCCGGACCTTCGCCGATGCGGAGATCCTGCTGCGGGTGCCGCGGACAGTCTTCAAACCCCAGCCTCGGGTCGATTCCGCCCTGGTGCGCTGGCGCTTTCACGACCGCCACAACCGGCTGCTGGCCGATGAAAAGCTCTACCGCCTGCTGGTGCGGACCGCTTTCGGGCAGCGCCGCAAGATGATGAGAAAATCCCTGCGCGATAAATTCAATCTCGAAGCCCTGGCGGCCTTTGACCTCACCCGCCGTCCGGAAGAGCTGGATGTGGCCGGCTGGCTGGCGATGGCCAATGCCCTCGCGGCGGTCCCGCGTCCGCTGCCCTGATCCACCGGGTCCGGTTCCAGGCTCCGGCGGTCACTGCGTTTGTATTGTCGGAAAGGCCCTCATGCCTCTGAGCAAAACCGAGGCGATCGTGCTGCATACCCGGAAACAGGGCGAGACCAGCAAGATCCTGTCGCTCTACACCCTCCATTACGGGCGTCTGAGCGTGATGGCCAAGGGAGCGCGCAGCCTCAAGTCCCGTTACAGCGGAGTGCTCGAGCCGCTCAACCACATCCAGATTGTCTTTTACCGCTACGAAGCGCGCGACCTGCATTATCTCAGTCAGGCGGAGATCGTCACTCCCTTCGCCTCCGTTCACGGACAGCTGGGCAAGATGGCCCTCGCCGCGATCCCCTGCGAGATCATCGAGCGCAGCGAGGTCACCGGCCACACCAACCCCCAGCTCTTCCGCCTCCTGCTGGAGAGCCTGATGCTGCTGGAGGAGGCGGAGACCGGCCAGCGCCAGGTCGTCCGCGCATTCATGCTCCGCTACCTGGCTCTTTCCGGCTTCAGCGGCGAATACAGGCTCTGTCTGGGCTGCGGCCAGGAGAAGCTGCGGGAACGCCAGTTTTTCGACTATGGAAGCGGCGGCTACCGCTGCGGCGATTGCGAGGGGAGAAGTGGAGAGGGCGAGTCCCTCTCCCGCCGGGCCTTGCAGGCGCTTCACTTTCTCGGCCAGTCCGGCCTGGAAAAGAGCATCACCCTGCGCGTCGGGCCGGATCTGGGCCATGAACTGGACCAGTTTCTGCTCGCCAATTTGCGCTGGCATCTGGAGGGGCTGCACGTTCTAAAAAGCATCCAGTATCTGGAAAAACTGCAGAAAAGCATGCATCAATCAAAAGAGGAAGAACAAGGAAAAGAAAATGGCCAACCCGACCCCCAATACCCTGGATAAAATCATCTCGTTATGCCGCCGCCGCGGCTTCATTTTTCAGTCGAGCGAAATCTACGGCGGATTGAACGCCTGCTACGATTACGGCCCCCTCGGTGTCGAGCTCAAACGCAACGTCAAGGATTTCTGGTGGAACTGGATGGTGCGCCGCCGCCGTGATGTGGTCGGCCTCGACGCCTCCATCCTGATGGCCCCCAAAGTCTGGGAGGCCTCCGGCCATGTGGCCGGCTTCACCGACCCCATGGTCGACTGCAAGGTCTGCAAGCGCCGCTTCCGCGCCGATATGGTTCCGGATCCGGGCAAATGCCCCGAATGCGGCGGACAGATGACCGATATCCGTCAGTTTAATCTCATGTTCAAGACCTTCATGGGGCCGGTCGAGGACAGCGCCAGCGTCGTTTATCTCCGCCCCGAGACCGCGCAGGGTATCTACGTCAACTACCAGAATGTCCTTGACTCCAGCCGTCTGAAGGTGCCTTTCGGCATCGGCCAGATCGGCAAGGCCTTCCGCAACGAGATCACGACGGAAAATTTTATCTTCCGCACCCGCGAATTCGAACAGATGGAGATGCAGTTCTTCGTCAAGCCGGGCACCGACATGGAGTGGTTCGAGAGCTGGAAGGAGGATCGCAAGAGCTACTATGCCGCTCTCGGGGTCAATCCGGCCCGAACCCGTTTCCATCAACACGGCGAAGACGAACTGGCCCATTACGCCACGGCCGCATTCGACATCCAGTACGAGTTCCCCTTCGGCTGGAAGGAACTGGAGGGCATCCACAACCGCACCGATTTCGACCTCAAGCGCCACCAGGAACACTCGGGCGTCGACCTGAGCTATTTCGACGAGGTGAACCGCGAGCGCTATGTGCCCTACATCATTGAGACCTCCGCCGGCGTCGACCGCACCATGCTCTGCATTCTCTGCGATGCCTTTGAGGAGCAGGTGCTCGAGAAAGATACCCGTACCGTCCTCCATTTTCATCCCGCCATCGCCCCGATCAAGGCCGGCATCTTTCCGCTGGTGAAGAAAGAGGGCATGCCGGAGATCGCCCAAAAGATCGAGGCCATGCTGCAGCCCTATTATGCAGTCTTTTATGATGAGAGCGGAGCCGTCGGCCGCCGCTATCGCCGCCAGGATGAGGTGGGCACCCCCTTCTGCATCACGGTCGATACCGAGACCCTCGAGAACGAGACCGTCACCGTGCGCGACCGCGATACCATGCAGCAGGAGCGGATGAAAATCGATGGCCTGATCGGATTCCTGCACAAAAAGATCAACGGTTAGAAAGGACTGAATCATGCGATTTGCAGAACGGCTGGACCGGGTCCTTCAGGAGAAGGAGAGCCTGCTCTGCGTGGGGCTGGATACCGTGCTCGAAAAGATCCCGGCCGCCCTGCGCGATCTGCCCGATCCCCTCTTCGCGTTCAACCGGGCGATCATCGATGCCACGCTTCCCTATGCCGCGGCCTACAAGGTCAACACCGCCTTTTACGAGGCTTACGGGCTCGAGGGCTGGCGCGCTCTCGAGGAGACCTTTCGCTACCTGCCGGCCGATGTGATCAGGATCGCTGACGCCAAACGCGGCGACATCGGCAATACCGCCATGATGTACGCGCGCGGGCTCTTCGCCGGGTTGGGGGCCGATGCGGTGACCGTCAACCCCTTCCTGGGCGGCGACTCGGTGATGCCCTTTCTCGAGGATGAGTCCCGCGGGGTCTTTTTTCTCTGCCTGACCTCCAATCCCGGAAGCCGGGATTTTCAGCATATCCAGACCGGGGAGGGACCCCTTTACGAGGTCATCGCCCACCGGGTGCGGAGCTGGAACGAAAAGGGCAACTGCGGTCTGGTCGTCGGCGCCACCCATCCGGAGCAGCTGGAGGCGGTCCGCACCCTGGCGCCTGAGCTGCCCCTGCTCATTCCCGGCATCGGCGCCCAGGGCGGAGAGCTGGAGGCCTCCGTGCGGGCGGGCACGGACAAGGCGGGCCGGGGCGCTCTCTATAACTCGAGCCGGGCGATCCTCTACGCTTCGTCCGGGGAGGACTTTGCGGAAGCCGCGGCCGGGGCCGCCCGTGCTACCCGCGATGCCCTCCGCCTGGCGGGAGGCAAGCCGTGAATTTGTCTTTGCGCAGGATCGCCGGCGTGCTTCTTCTCCTCCTGCTGGCCGGATGCGGTCAGAAAGAGGCGGACAATCCGGTCGGACCGGAGGCTCCGGTTGAGGCGGAGTCCAATCTGCCGGCTCTTGCCGACTCGCTCAAATGGGTGATGGTATGGCATGACGAATTCAATGGCAAGACCCTGGATGCCTCCAAATGGAGCCATGTCTCCTGGGTTCCTGCCGGTGAGGACCAGCCGCGCCGGGACGGATTCTGGCGCCCCGATGCCGCGGTGCTCAACGGGGAGGGAGAGCTGATGATGCTCACCTACTACGATCCGGTCATGAAACGCTATATCGACGGGGCCATCCGCACGCGGGGCAAGTATGAAAAGCTCTACGGCTTTTTTGAGGCCCGCATACAGCTGCAAAAGCAGGTCGGCCACTGGTCGGCTTTCTGGCTCTTCAATGATCAGGTGAGCAAGGTGGGCGACCAGGGCCGGGACGGCACCGAGATTGACATTATGGAAAAGATCTCGCCCAACGACGATGCGGTTTATCATACCCTGCACTGGGACGGCTACGAGGCCGCGCACCAGTCGGCCTATAAACTGCCGGTGATCCCGGGCCTGCGCGAGGGCTGGCATACTTTCGCGGTCTGGTGGTCGGAGAGCGGCTATCGTTTTTACATCGACGGCATGGAGACCTGGCGCACCAGTGCGGGCGGGGTGTGTGGAAATCCGCTCTACATCAAGCTGTCGGATGAAGTCGGCACCTGGGCGGGCAACATCGGTATGGCTGCGCTGCCGGACCTGTGGCTGGTCGATTTTGTCAGGGTTTACGATCCGGTCAGGCGATAAGAGGCGGGGAAAAGCCATCCCCGGGCGTTGGAACCTGGAAAGAGGAGATGACGATGACCAACGAAGAGGCATTGACGATATTCAGGGAGAGTGGCGCTTTGCTGGAGGGCCATTTCCGCCTCACTTCGGGGCTGCACAGTCCCAACTATTTCCAGTGCGCCCGGGTGCTGCAGTATCCCTGGCACGCCGAAACTTTTTGCCGGCTGATCGCCGACCGCTTTCGCAGCGAGGAGATCGAGGTGGTGATCTCTCCGGCCATCGGCGGCATCGTCGTGGGCCAGGAGGTGGCGCGTCTGCTCGGATGCCGCGCGGTCTTTGCCGAGCGTGAGGAGGGGGTGATGACCCTGCGCCGCGGTTTTGCGATCGGGGCGGGCGAGCGCTGTCTGGCCGTGGAGGATGTGGTGACCACCGGCGGCTCGGTCAAGGAGGTGATCGCTCTGGCCCAGGCGGCCGGCGCCCGGGTGATGGGAGCGGCCTTCATCGTCGACCGCAGCTCCGGCCGGGCGCAGTTCGATGTCCCCTTTTTCGCGGCTCTGAAAATGGAAGTGGTCACCTATCCCCCCGAGGCGTGCCCGCTCTGCGCTCAAGGCCTCCCGGTGGTCAAGCCGGGCAGCCGCAAGGTCTAGACTCCCGCTCACGATCTCCGCCATTTTTTCGCTCCGGGAGCATCCGGATAAAAAAAGCCCTGTCTGAAGACAGGGCTTTGGTTTTTTCAGCCGAGATATTTACGCAGAGGCTCCAATCGCGAGCGGTGACGCAGGCGTCGCAGGGCCTTCTCCTTGATCTGTCTGACGCGTTCACGCGTCAGGGTGAAGTATTCGCCGATCTCCTCCAGAGTCAGAGGTCGGTCGCCATCCAGCCCGAAATAGAGTTTGACTATTTCCGCTTCGCGCGGTTTAAGGGTGGAGAGGACCTTCTCGATCTCTTCGCGCAGAGAGGAGCGCATCAGGGTTCCATCGGGCGGCTCGTAGCGGTCGCTTTCGAGCACGTCGAGGAGACTGTTGCCCTCATCTTCCTTGAACGGTTCGTCGAGGGAGAGGTGGCGTGCGGAGGTCTTGAGGACGTCCGCTACTTCAAAGGAGCTCATGTCCATGCGGGTGGCGATTTCGTCCATGCTGGGTTCGCGGCCGTACTCTTTTTCGAGAGCTTCGAGCGCGCGGCCCACCTTGTTGATCGCCCCCACGCGGTTGAGAGGGAGACGCACCACACGGGATTGTTCCGCCAGTGCTTGCAGAATCGATTGACGAATCCACCAGACGGCGTAGGAGATGAACTTGAATCCTCTGGTTTCATCGAAACGTTGGGCTGCCTTGATGAGACCGAGATTGCCTTCGCTGATCAGATCCTGGAGGGGCAATCCCTGGCCCTGGTATTCCTTGGCGACGCTGATGACAAAGCGCAGGTTGGCCTTGACAAGCTTGTCTAAAGCTTCTTCGTCACCTTTGCGAATACGGCGGGCCAGAGCGATCTCTTCTTCCGGGGGAAGCGGCGAAAATCCGCCGATCTCCTCCAGATACTTTTCAATCGATTCCTTGGTCCTGGTTTCGGCTGGTTTTTTCTTTTTCTTTTTGGTCATCAACTGCACTTGCGTTGGCATAAGTGGCAATGAACCTTAAAAGGTTGGTTAGGGTTAATGAACAGGTTGATTAGGGTTTAGCTGTTACAGAGAGTGCTGCAGGATCTCCTCGATGATCCCGCATGCGGTAGTGATCTCTTCGTCATCGACGTCGAGATGGGTGACCAATCGCACGCGGGTGGGCGCAGTAGCCAGGCAGAGCACGCCCTTTTCTTTCAGTTTAACAACCAAATCATGCGCTTTTAATCCAGTTTTTCGCAGTTCAACAATAACTATATTGGTCCGGGTGGCTTCAGGATCGACCTCGATGGCCGGAAATTTGCGGAAAGTATGCATCAGTTCGGCGGCGTGGCGGTGATCGACGGCAAGGCGCGCGATGTGGTGGTCGAGGGCATAGAGGCCGGCAGCGGCGATGATGCCGGCCTGGCGCATGCCGCCGCCCCACATCTTGCGGTAGCGGTGGGCCCGGTCGATCAAGTCGGCCGATCCGGCCAGAACCGAGCCGACCGGGGCGCCAAGCCCCTTGGAGAGGCAGACCGAGATCGAATCGAAGAGGCGGCCGTATTCTGCCAGGGGAATGCCGGTGGCGACGTGGGCGTTCCAGAGCCGGGCGCCGTCGAGGTGGAGGGCGAGTCCACGCGCGCGGGTCAGGGCATGGATTTTTTCGATCTCGTCCAAGGGGAAGATCGCCCCGCCGGCGCGGTTGTGGGTGTTCTCCAGCACCACCAGCCGGGAGGGGGGATTATGATGGTCGCCCGGGCGCAGGACAGCCTCGATCTGCGCCGCGGTGATGGCCCCGCGCACACCCGGCAGGGTGCGCACCTGCACCCCGGCGAGAGCGGCGGGCGCGCCGGCCTCGTAATGGAAGATATGGCCGTTCTCTTCACAATAGATTTCGTTGCCCGGCTGGGTGTGGCTCTTGATGGCCAGCTGGTTGCTCTGGGTGCCGCTGCTGACATAGAGGGCGGCTTCTTTGCCAAGCAGTGCGGCCACTTTTTCCTGGAGGCGGTTGACCGTCGGGTCTTCGCCGAAAACGTCGTCGCCCACCTCGGCGGCGGCCATGGCCGCCCGCATCTCGGGGGTGGGTTTGGTCACAGTGTCGCTGCGCAGATCGATAGCCTTCATACTCTTCCCTGTTAATGGTTGTTAGAACAGTTTAAGCTGGTCCTTGTCCTTGCCTCTTCCTGGCGGTGCGGTATGTTTTTGCATCAATCGCCTGCTGATATCCTCGAGAAATCGGGAGGGGGTCTGGGCATGGCGCTGACCGCGCAGCATGCGGGTGCGTGCATGAGAGAGGTAGAGCCATTCCCGGGCCCGGGTCATGCCGACGTAGAGGAGCCTGCGCTCTTCATCCACATCACCACCGCCGCCGAACGAGAAGGGGAGAATCTCCTCCTCGCAGCCGACGATGAAGACGACCGGGAATTCCAGCCCCTTGGCGGCGTGCAGAGTGAGAATCTGGATGCGATCGCCGCGGGGATCCAGGAGCAGGGGCTGTTCATCCGCCTCCGTCTCCGCCGGCGGGGGAGCGGAAGTCGGGCGGGCCAGATCAGTCCGGTCTTTTTCGTACTGATCGGCGATTCGCCTGAAGGGGAGACCGCTTTTGGTCAAGGCCTCCTCAAGGGGGGGGGCGAGCAGGCGGCTGCGCAGCAGGACAGCAAAGTCGCCGAAACCGTAGGGCTGGCCGCGCTCGCCTGAGGCCCGCTCCGCGTCGAGGGCGTAATGGCTGGTGCCCCCCATCAGGGATTCGATCTGCTCCACCACGAAGAAGGCCTCGGCCGCGTCCGAAGCCGCGGCGTGAAACTGGATTTTCAGGTCCCTGCCGTCGCGGGCGGCCAGGGACGCTCCTTCCGCCGGAGGGGCGCCGCGATGCAGCATGCCGGCCGCACCGGTGATGATCGTGCGGGTGGAGCGGTAGTTCTGCCGCAGCCGCAACAGGCGCGCACCCGGCAGATCTTCCTGCAGGCGCGTAAAGAACTCGGGGCTCGCTCCTCGAAAGCCGTAAATCGACTGGTCCGGGTCACCGATGACGCAGATGTCATCGGCATGAAGGGCGAAGATGCGAAAGAGTTCGTACTGCGCGGCATTGATGTCCTGGAATTCATCGACGGCGATGACGCGGTTGTTCTCCAGCAGACGGCGGCGCAGCTCCGGATCGAAGCGGAGGAGGCGCACCGGCAGGGCGATGAGATCGTCATAATCGACGGCATTCCATTCTACGAGCAACTCTTCGTAGGTGCGGAAAAGGGTGCTGAAGGCGCCGGGCAGGGTACGGCTCAACTCCTCCGGCAGAGTTTCAGGAGTATGGAGCAAACCCTTGAGGGCGGAGATACGCTGCAGGGCGGTTGCGGTCAGGCGTTCGCCGCTGCGTTCCTCCACGGCATGGCGGAAGAGGGTATCCTCTCCGGTATCGAGAATGGCAAAGCCGGGGGTGCGGCCGAAGAAAGCGCCTGCGGCGGCGAGGAGGCCGCGGCCGAAAGCGTGAAAGGTCATGATCTGCAGCGGGGCTGACCGTTCTGCGCCGAGCATCTGCTCGAGGCGCGTACGCATCTCAGCGGCGGCCTTGTTGGTGAAAGTGATGGCCAGCATCTCTTCGGGCCGGGCGAAATCCTCCTGGAGCAGGAGGGCAAGGCGGCTGGTGAGAGTCTTGGTTTTGCCTGTGCCCGGGCCAGCCTGAATGATGAGGGGGGCGCCGCGATGACGCACCGCTTCGAGCTGCTCGGGATTGAGCCCCCAGGGGCCTGCGGCCGCTTCCGCGGCGCGGCCTGCCTGCGGTTCGGCGGAAATCTTCCTCGTGGCCGGGGGAGCTGAAGCTGTGTGCCCTCTTACAGGAGCGGCGTGAGCGCGCTCGGGGCTGAAAAGGGCCTCCTGCTGCAGCCAGCCGGCGCGCTCATCGTCGTTGAAAAGACGGATGATGCCGTATTCGCCGTCATAGCCGGGTTCTGCCACCACCTCTGCGCTGCGCATGCGGCGTATGGCCTCGGCGACCATGGGGCCGGCGGCGCGCTGGAGATCGGGCAGCGAGAGGTCCATCAGGATGGTCAGTTCCGGCCCCAGCTCACGCAGCAGGCTGTGATAGAGCGTCTGTACTTTTTTGGTGGCGGGGCCGGCGGCGAAGACCTCCCCCAGCAGCTCGGGCAGTGGAATAAGGCTGTGGAAGGGCCTGGCGTGTACGGGTTTAAAGCCCTCAGGGCGGTCGGCCAGCTCGTGGACGCGATAGCTCACTCCCAGGGTGGCGGGCTTGCCGCAGACAGGGCAGAGGCCGTGATGACTCTGGGTCTCGGCGGGACGCATCATCCGATTGCATTTACGGTGGCCGTCCATGTGATATTTGCCCTCCTCCGGGAAGAACTCAATGGTCCCGGCGAAGCGCTCGCCACCCTGCTCCTCGAGAGCGGAGAAAAGGGCGGGGTAGGAGAGGTCGGTGTTAAAAATATTGGCCTCGCGAGCGAGCTTTTCGGGGGAGTGGGCGTCCGAGTTGGAGACCAGGTTGAGCCCGTCGAGCATCGAGAGCCGCCAGTTCATAGGCGGGTCGGAGGAGAGGCCGGTTTCGACGGCGAAGAGATGGGGAGTCAGGTCGCCGAAGCAGGCTGCAAGCGAGTCAAATCCGGATTGGGAACCGAGCAGTGAGAACCAGGGAGTCCAGATATGGGCCGGGATCAGCCGGGCGCCGGGATCGGTGGAGAGGACGATCTCGAGCAGATCGCGCGCGTCCAGACCGAGGATGGGGCGGCCGTCGGAGCGGATGTTGCCGATCCGTTCGAGCCGCTGCTGGAAGACGGCCGCTGCGGCGAAGGAGGGGAAAAAGACCACGTTATGGACCTTGCGCACCTCCCCCTCTTTTTTATAGATGCTGCTGATCTCGCCGGAGAGGATGAAGAGGGGCTCGCTCTGGCAGGATGATGGGATTGTGGGCCTGAGCGCGGCGGCTGGTTCGGGTTTGAGTTCAAAGAGGCCTTCGGCGCGGGCCGACGGCTGCAGGGCTTGTTCCAGCTCCGCCAGCCATTGGGGATGAGTGATATCGCCGGTGGCGATGACCTGGAGTCCCTTGAGCTGGCCCCAACGCCAGAGCTGCTCCGGGACCAGTTGACGGCTGGTGGCCCTGGAGTAGCGGGAGTGGATATGAAGATCGGCGATATACTTCATGGGGCAAGGGGCCTTTGCGGCTTGATAAAAGGGGGACGCTTATCAGGGATGGGGATAATATACGAATTTTTTGCCGAAGGGACAACGCTTTTACAGCGGCCGGGGAGAGGGGAGGACGGGCTGTCCGGCGGCTGTGGGCTAAAAAGGGGAGAGAGTGAGATCAGGCCGCCACGGCGGCTTTACGGCGGCCCGGCAAAAGGCTCCGGTAAGTTGGTCTGCAAAAAAAACTGGAAGCAATTCCACAAAGAGCGCTCCCTTCATAACGCGGGAAAAGGGGGAAAGGGGGCTTGGGGGAGAGCTTTTCCTTACATCCCGGGACAGTACGGCCGGGTTGTTTGCATATCAAAAATAACAATAATAAAGTACTTAAAGGGCAGAAAAAACTTGCATATTTTTAATTATAATATTATTTTAAGGGACGAATGGGGGGCCATCAGGAGGAGGAGTGAAAAAGACCTTTGTCCTTGATACCAATGTAATTCTGCACGATTCCGGCTGCATCTTTTATTTTCAGGAAAATGATATTGTCATTCCGATCACCGTGATTGAAGAGATCGATGCCTTCAAGCGGGGAGCGGATTTGATCAATTATCACGCGCGGGAGTTTGTCCGGCTTCTGGACACTTTCCCCGGCGACGCGCTGGTGCGTGATGGCGTCAGCCTCGGCGAAGGCCGGGGCAAGATCTCCATCCTCACCCTCTATGATGAAGAGCCGGAAGTCACACGTGCTTTTCTGGGGCAGAGTCCGGACCATCGCATTCTGAGCGCGGCGCTCTCCCTGGCGAAAAAAGGCAGGGCCGCCCAGGTCATCCTGGTCAGCAAGGATGTGAATCTCCGGCTCAAGGCCAGAGCCCTCGGCCTGGAGTCCCAGGATTACACCACCGACAAGATCAAGGACATCGACAAGCTCTATCGCGGCAAGCGCCTGATCGAAGAGGTGGATCCCGAAATTATCAGCCGCTTTTTTGCCGCCCCTCATCAGGTTCCAGCCGCCGAAATCGATATCCCGGATCCCATCGCCAACGAATATTTTATCCTCCGCAACGCCAGCAAATCGGTACTCGCCTGTTATAATCCCCACTCCCAGATGCTCGAACGGGTTGAAAAGCTGCAGGCCTATGGCATATCGCCACGCAATGCCGAGCAGTCTTTCGCCCTGCATGCCCTGCTCAATCCCGAGATCCTGCTGGTGACTTTGAGCGGCAAGGCGGGCACAGGCAAGACCCTGCTGACTCTGGCTGCGGCCCTGGAGCGGAGGCGGGAGTACCGGCAGATCTTTCTGGCCCGCCCGGTGGTGGCCCTCTCCAACAAGGATCTGGGCTATCTGCCCGGCGATATCGAATCCAAGCTCGATCCCTATATGCAGCCGCTCTACGATAATCTCGGCGTCATCCGCAACCAGTTCAAGGAGAGCGATGAGCGGGCGCAGCGCATCAGCGAAATGCTCGAGAGCGGCAAGCTCGAGATCGCGCCCCTGGCCTATATCCGCGGCCGCAGTCTTGACCATATCTTTTTTATCGTCGATGAGGCGCAGAACCTCACCCCGCATGAGGTGAAGACGATCATCACCCGTGCCGGCGAGGGGACCAAGATCGTCCTGACCGGCGATCCATCCCAGATCGACACCCCCTATCTGGACAGCCGGTCCACCGGGCTCAATTATCTGATCAACCGCATGCATGGTCAGGGGATGTACGGGCACGTCACCCTGGAAAAAGGGGAGCGTTCCCCGCTGGCGGAGCTGGCGAGCGATCTGCTCTAACAAAATAGTTGCTTTTGTACGGGAAAAGTGGTAGACTACAATGGATTTGATATGTGCTCCGTTGCAACCACAAGACCCGCTTTCAAAACTGCCCTTTTCTGTCAGCAGCACAACTACCAGCCGGTACAGGTGGAGGAATCAAGGATGTGCTCATCAGTCTCACCCACTGCTTTCTTCTCACTAATGGAATTTGGATGTTTATAAGAGTGAAAAGCTCAAAGGCCGGCATCATCACGGATGCCTAGCTGGTATAGACGTGCCGATTACCTGTTAGACCCTCAAATCAACTTTCAGCCCCCAATAGAGGAGAAAACCGTTATGAAGCTTCATCGGCTAATGATTTTGTTGTTGGTCCTTTGTACCGCGACCTGGATCCTGGCGGGTACGACCGGCAAGATTTCAGGTGTGGTGACGGATTCAGCCACCGGGGAGGGTTTGCCCGGCGCCAATGTGCTGATCAAGGGAACCAGTATGGGAGCCGTGACTGATGTGTCCGGCCACTACACCATCCTGAACGTCCCCCCCGGAGACTATGATCTGCAGGTCTCCTTCATCGGTTTTAATCAGGTTACGGTCACCGGGGTCAGGGTCAACATCGATTTGACCACCAACCAGAACATCCGCATGAAGGAGCAGACCCTGGTCGGTGAAGAGATCACGGTACGCGCCGAGCGGCCGGTGATCCAGAAGGACCTTGCCGCCAGCGAACTGCAGGTCACAGCGGACCAGATCAAGAATCTGCCCGTCTCCTCGGTCGGTGAAGCGATCGGCCTTCAGGCCGGTGTCACCTCAGGCCTCTCCATCCGTGGCAGCGGCTCGGAGGAAGCCCTCTTCATGGTCGACGGCATCTCCCTGCGCGATGAGCGCGACAACACCCCGATCTCCAAGGTGCCCTTGAGCGCCGTCAAACAGGTCTCCGTGCAGGCCGGCGGTTTCGGGGCTGAATACAACAACGTCCGCTCCGGTCTGGTCAACGTCGTCACCCGTGAGGGCGAGGCCGACCGCTACAGCGCCACCGTCACTTTCAGGACCAATTACCGCCCGTGGCAGTCGGAGAATGGCTATCTGAAGAAGTATTTCGGCGATGTTTCGCCTTTCGGCGCCGACAGCTACTGGCTGCGCCCTTATCTGGATGATGCGGTCTGCTGGACCGGCACCAAGAACGGCGCCTGGGATGATTATACCCGGCGGCAGTATCCCGAGTTCGACGGCTGGAATGCCGTCGCCCAGACCTCTCTTGCGGAGAGCGACCCGGGCAAGCACATCACCCCGGAAGCCGCGCAGACGATTTTTAAATGGCAGCATCGCAAGCAGGGCGATATCACCAAGCCCGATTACGTGGCTGACTTTGGTTTCGGCGGTCCGGTCCCGATCATCGGCAAATATCTTGGCAACCTGCGCTTTTTCGCCTCTGCCCGTCAGGACCGGGACATGTATCTCTTTGAGCTCTCCCGGCCCGATCTGCTCGATCGCAGCAGCCTGCTCAGGCTGGCCGCCGACATCACCCCCTCGATGAAGCTCTCCCTTAGCGGCATGTACGGCGAAACCTACGGCACCAACTACAGCCTCTCCGGCGGCACCGCGATCATGGGCGGCGCCGGCGATATTGCGGCCCAGATGACCTCGGCGGGTTTTACAGTGCCGACCCGAATCTACACCAACATCTATTTCTCGCCGACCTCGCGTTTCTACTCGACCTTCTCTTCCAAGCTGACCCATTTCATCAACAAAAGCACCTATTATGATGTGCAGCTGAAATATCAGCAGAAGAAGTACTACACCCAGCCGGGCGGGTATCGCGACGAAACCCCCAAGTATGAAGTCTACCCGGGCTACTTTCTCGATGAAGCCCCCTTTGGCTTCAGCGTCAGCCCGGTCTATGGCATCGACGGCGATTTCATGATGGGCGGAGCGGTTGGCGTCTCCCGTGACTACAGCCTCTACAAGAACTACAGCGGCAAGATCGATCTGGTCAGCCAGGTCAACCGCCGCAATCAGATCAAGACCGGCATCGAGCTGGTCTATGACGATTTCGACCTCTCCTACGGCCAGTTTAACGCCTATCTCCCCGAGGGTAATGTCTGGACCAGTGTCGAGCAGCAGCCCATCCGTGGCAACTTTTACCTCCTCGACAAGCTCGAGTATGAGGGCTTTATCGCCACGGTCGGCGCCAACCTCGACTATTATACCCCCAACAGCCAGTGGTACAATGTCGATATCTACGACCGGACCTTCTTCGCCCAGGGTTATACCCCGGATCTGGAGGTTCAGTTCAAATCAAAGGATGTCAAACCCCGCTGGACCCTCAGCCCGCGCATGAGCATCTCCCATCCGATCACCGAGAATTCGAAACTCTATTTTAACTACGGCCACTACCGCCAGATTCCGACTTCGGAAAGCCTCTACCGCGTGCAGAGAACCTCCATTAACGCGCTCAGCCGCTATGGCGATCCGACCGTGCCCTTTGAAAAGACGGTCGCTTACGAATTGGGCTATGACCATGCCCTTTTCAACAACTTTTTGCTCCATCTGGCCGCCTATTACAAGGATATCACCGATCAGGCCTACTCGGTCCGCTACATCAGCTACGACGGCAAGGTCAACTATTACAAGAACACCAACAATTCCTATGAGGATATCCGCGGCTTCGAAATCGACCTCTCCCGCACTATGGGACGCTGGCTGGTCGGTGATATCAACTACGAGTATCGCGTTGAGACCTCCGGCTATTTCGGCCGCGCCTATCAGTACGAGGATCCGGCCGCGCAGCGCGAATACAACAAGAGCAATCCGGTGCAGTCCAAGCCGCGCCCCACGCCGCGTCTGAAGGCCTATCTGGATTTCAGCACTCCGCAGGATTTCGGCGCCTTGCTGGGCGATTGGCATGCCACGGCCACAGCGAGCTGGACCGCCGGCTGGTGGGGTACCTGGAATCCCCAGGACATCGCCGGCATCCTTTACAACACCCAGTACAAGGATTATTACAACCTCAACCTTAAATTCAGCAAAACCGTTTATATGGGGCCGCTGGAGCTGAAGGGCTTTGTCGATGTCTATAATGCTCTCAATTTCAAGCGTGTTTCCGGCTATGGGCATGTGGATATCTACGATTACAATTATTACATGAAATCCCTCCATCTGCCCGAGTCCATTACCCGTAACCTCGGCTACAACTCCATCCCCGGTGAAGATCGCCCCGGCGATTACCGCGAAGACGATGTTGAGTTTGTGCCTATGGAGTACGCGACCGATGTGACTGCGATCACGACGCCGAGCACCCGCGCGGTCTATTATGAAGGGCCTTCGCAGCGCTACATGCAGTATGTCGATGGCCAGTGGCAGAAGGTGCCGGAGGCCGAGCTGCAGCAGATGCTCGATGACAAGGCTTATATCGATATGCCGAACCAGAGCTTTCTGAATTTCCTCAATCCGCGCCAGATCTTTTTCGGAATCACCTTGAACTACAATTTTTAACTTTCTCATCCCATAACCGAGAAGGAACAGATATGAGAGTAAAAAATTTTCTGTGCTGGTTTGCCATAATCGCAGCCATTCTTCTGGTCACCAGTCCGGTCAAGGCGGATGATACCAAGTGGCTCGCCACGGGGATGCTGCATGACTGGTTCTCCAGCGGAGGCTATGAAGTGGAAGTCGGCCGCCGTCATCTGGTCGCCGACCAGCAGGATGGCATGCAGTGGCCGGCCCTCTTTGAATATCAGGACTGCAAGGCGGCCAAAGCGCTCTGGATCGGCACGACCAATTATAACGATCCGGTGGCCGGCAAGGTCTACCCCTATAAAGTGGTCCATATCGGTCCGCGCGTCTTCAACGAGCTGAGCGAGTGGATGCCCTCCGTCTTCAAGCTATATGGCCGCCATGACAAATCGACGGTCTATGTCGATGGCACTTCCGGCGGCAAGCTTGATCTCCTCGACTTTGTCGATGAGATCAATCCCGATCTGACCGCCGACCGCTATCTCTATACCGAGGCCAACACCCAGATCGGCATCACCGAGAAGCGCAAGGTCTATCAGTTCG
>JAKQKF010000130.1 GCA_029560815.1 bacterium | reverse complement strand
GTGCTCGCCAAAACCGGCTTTGGCCGCGGCTGGGGCGGGTCCGGTTCCGACCATTTCCATTTCATCGAGCAGGGGATATCCGCCTTTTATTTCAGCTCCTCAGGCAGCCATCCCTTTTACCACCAGTTTGAGGATCAGCCCCGCACCCTCAATACGGCCTCCCTGCAAAGCGTCGGCGACCGCGCGGAGGCCCTGATCATGGCCCTGGCGAACCAGGCCGAACCCCTCACTCTTGACAATGCCGGCCGCGGGCGCTTCTTCCTTCGCCATGGCGACCAGCTCGATCTATGCGGATGCACTGCAGCCCTGAAGGGCGATCTGGCCGGAGCGGTGGCTGTCGCTCATGACGCCGGCATCCATTTCACCACCCTGACTCTCGACGGAGGGGAGGAGGGAAAGGCGGAGCTTTTCAGCCGCCTCGACAGCCTCGAACAGTGGATCGCCGCCCACCCTCAGCATCTCGCCCGCTACGAAAACGGCAGCACCATCGACCGCGCCGCTGGGCAGGGCAAGCTGGCCGTCGGCATCCGCCTGAAAGGCACCAGGGCTTTGCGCGGCGAGGCTGCGGCCATGCGCCAGCTCGGCCGGCTCGGCCTCAAGATTTTGACCATCGATTCGCCTGAGGATCCGCTGTGGGCCGAGATCGGGAACGGGAAGGCCGGTAAGGAACTCCTGCGCGCCGCTGAAGCCGCCTCCATGCTCCTGAATGTCGATCTCGCCGATACCACCCTCGCCGGGGCCCTCCTCATAGCCTGGAAAGGCCGGGCGGTCTGGTCGCTTGACCTTGCCGCAGCCGCAGTCATGCCCGGTGCTGTCGCCAGGCGGCTGGCGGACGGAAAGACGATGGCGCTCCTGCGCTGCCGGCCGGAAGATGATCCCGGCGGGCTGCTCGAACTGGCCGCGCAACTGCCCTCCGACCGGATTCATATCTCTGTTCTCGGCAGTCCGGAACCCCGGGAGCTGAAAAGGATGGAGGGTTTTGTCAGCACCCTGCACTCCCTGACGGCCGCCAAAATGGGCAGGGAGGAGAGCTATAAACAGATGGAAAAATGGTGCGGCAGGAACATCAGGCGAATCCTCCAGCCCTGACCGGCTATTCAGAAGAGTGGGGGAGATCAT
>JAKQKF010000108.1 GCA_029560815.1 bacterium | reverse complement strand
ATGCTCGGCGGCTACAGCGGGCAGCCCAAATATTACCGTTCGGTGCTTGAGGGGATCATTGAAAAGGCGGGCAAATCCGCTCGCATCCTCTACAGCGAGGGGTGCAAGATCACGGTGGGCGGCTCCTGGAATCAGGACGAGATCGTCCTGCCCGATGCGGAGGAGAACCGCCAGGCCATCGCGGAAGCCGCACTTGTCGCGGCGCAGGCGGATGTGGTCATCCTGGTGTTGGGCGGCAATGAACAGACATCGCGCGAGGCGTGGGCGAAAAACCACCTCGGCGACCGGACCAGCCTTGAGCTGCCCGGGCAACAGAACGAACTGGTGCAGGCGATCCTCAAGACCGGCAAGCCGGTCGTTCTCTTTCTCATCAATGGCCGGCCCAATTCCATCACCGCCATCGAGAGCGGGATCGCCGCCATCGTGGAGTGCTGGTATCTGGGCCAGGAAACCGGGTACGCGGTCGCCGATGTGCTCTTCGGCGATTACAATCCTGGCGGCAAGCTGCCGGTGACCATACCCCGCTCCGTCGGTCACATTCCCTGTTTCTACAACCACAAACCCTCCGCCCGCCGCGGCTACGTTTTCGATGACATCACGCCCCTCTACCCCTTCGGTTTCGGCAAGAGCTATACCACCTTCGCCATCAGCAAGGTCCGTCTGGAAAAGGCGGTCATCGGCATGGGTGAATCGACGCGGGTGATGGCTGAGGTCAGGAACACCGGCAAGCGATCAGGCTCCGAGGTCGTTCAGATGTATATCCGCGACTCGATCAGCTCCGTGAGCCGGCCGGTTAAGGAGCTGAGGGGATTCCGCAGGGTCCATCTGGCCCCGGGGGAAACGAAGCTGGTAGAGCTGGAGATCACGCCCGATGATCTCGCCTTCACGACCATCGCCATGGAACACAAGGTCGAACCGGGCCAGTTCGAAATCATGGTGGGCAGTTCCTCGCGCGACGAGGATCTGACCCGGCTCATCCTCCAGGTCCGGGAGAGCAACTGATGCACATCTTTGGGGCACATTAATTCTCATCGGAGAGAAAAGAGAGCAAGCATGAAGAAGGATCAGATCGACAGACTGCCGTTGTCCGAAAAGATCGGCTACGGCTTTGCCGACGCCTCGGCGAACTTTGTTTTTCAGATCATGGTGATGTTCCAGGTCGGCTTTTACACCGACGTCTTCGGCATCACCGCCGCAGCCGCCGGTACCCTACTCCTGGTTGGCCGCTTCTGGGACGCCATCTTTGATCCCATTATGGGCACGATCGCGGACCGGACCAACACCCGCTGGGGCAAATTCAGGCCCTGGCTGCTCTGGACCGCCATCCCCTTCTCCCTGCTCTTCTTTCTGACCTTCACCACGCCCAACTTTTCGCCAGGCGGAAAGCTCATCTACGCCTATGTCACCTACATCCTGCTGATGACCGTTTACTCGATGAACAACACCCCCTACTCGGCCCTCAACGGCGTGATGACGGGAGATGTC
>JAKQKF010000121.1 GCA_029560815.1 bacterium | reverse complement strand
CCGGCGGGGAGAAGCCGGATAAAGGGCTCACCGCGATAGTACTCGTTATAGAGGGCTAACACCTCTTCGGTATCCGCCGTTTCGCGCAATCGCGCATAGATGGTGCTGAAGATGCCGCGAGTCATCGGCGCCAGATGAGGGACGAAGAGGATATCGACCGGGCCGCCGGCCATTTTGGCCAGCTCCTGCTCCATTTCGGGCTCATGCTGGTGCCTGCCCACCTTGTATGCAGCCAGGTTTTCATTGGCCTCGGGGTAATGAAAGGCGGGTTTGGGACTCTTGCCACCGCCAGAGACACCGGTCTTGCTGTCGACGATGATTGATGCGGTCTCGATCAGACCCCCCTGCAGTGCCGGCATCAGGGCCAGTTCGACGCTGGTCGGAAAGCAGCCCGGATTGGCGACTACGGTTGAGGCGGCGATGCGGGAACGGTTGAACTCGGGCAACCCGTAGACGAACTGCTTGAGCGCCTCGGGCTGGCGGTGTTCACAGCCGTAGGCCGAGCGGTAGAGATCGGCCCGGTCAAGCCGGTAGTCGGCGCTGAGATCGATCAGCCGGATTCCGCTCTGCATGAAGCGGGGCACCCATTCCATGCTGCTGGTATGGGGCAGACCGAAAAAGACCAGGTCGCTTTCCTCCGTAATTTTTTCCACCTCAAAGCCGCTCAGGGGGAGGTCGCAGAGGCCGCGCAGGGCGGGAAAGAGGTCGGAAAAGCGCTGTCCGGCGGGCTCGCGCACGGCCAGGTGGGCCAGACTGACTGCAGGATGGCGGAGGAGGATGCGCACCAGTTCCATCCCCGCATAGCCGGAAGCCCCGACGATCGAGACCCTGATCACTCTCTCTCCTCCTTCCGGAAGCGGGCGGCGACGATCCGGTAGGCCTCCCGGAAGGGGACACCCTCTTTCACCAGCTCATAAGCCTGGGCGGTGGCGTAAAGCTCTCCGGTCATGGCTGCCTGGCAGGCCTCCGCGTTGACCTCGAGGTTCTGCACGACCAGGCCGGCCATCTCCAGCGCGTCCAGGGCCGCGCCCAGACCGCGCAAGAGCGGCTCCTTGGTGGACTGCAGATCGCGGTGGTAGCCGGAGATCAGATTCACGGTGGCGGCGCGGAGCTGGGCCTCGCAGGCGGCGACTTCGTGGTACCTGGCGCGCAACAGCTCGAGTACATCAGGATTTTGCTTCTGCGGCATGATCGATGAGCCGGTCATAAAAACCGCCGGCAGGGTAAAATAATCGAATCCCGGCATGGTGTAGAGGATCAGGTCGGTGGCCATGCGGTTGAGATCGGCGAGGGTCACCGCCAGGGCGTGGAGGAGGATCCCCTCATACTTGCCGCGGCTGTTCTGGGCATGGAGGGGGTTGGCCATCACACGGCTGAAGCCCAGCTCGGCGGTGGTCATCTCGCGGTCGAGCGGCAGGGGGACGCCATAGCCCGCCCCGGTGCCGAGTGGATTCTGGTCGATCAGGACGGCGGCGTGGCCGAGCAGCTCGAGGTCTTCGGAAAAGGCATCGCGCCAGGCCCCGGCCCACATCTCCACGCTTGCGGGCATGGCCTTGCGGGTGTGGGTATAGCCCGGCAGAGGGATGGAGCCGTGGGCGGCGATCAGTGCTTCGAGAGCGGCGATGATCCCCTGTGTGGCGGTTGCGCAGGCCCCGGCCCGCTCCTTGCAGTAGAGCCGCAGGGCGGTGAGGACCTGATCATTGCGGCTGCGTCCGGTGTGGATTTTTTTACCGGCCTCGCCGCAGCGCTGCACCAGAAAATTTTCGATGGCGGTGTGGCCATCCTCATCCGCCATGCTGATCCTGAATTCTCCCCAGCGGTGGAGGACAATGATCTCGTCGAGGCCCTCAATGAGGAGGCCCGCCTCCTCCTGGGTGAGCAAACCGGTATGGGCCAGCATGCGGGCGTGGGCCTTGGAGGCGAGACAATCCCAGGGGAGCAGCTCCAGGTCGAGACGGGGGTCGCTGCCGGCGGTAAATTGTTCCACGCGCGAGGTGAGCGGATCCGGCGGCGCAGCGGCCGCCGGAGGATTCTGCCAGAGTTTCATTTCACTCCTTGTGACGCCAGGTGTAGGGTTTTCCGTTCTTGAGAACGATGTTGTGCGCCTTGAGGCGGATGGCATGAATGCGGATAAAGCCGCCGGCATCCATGGCGTTATAGCCCCCCTCCACGTCCATGCTTGAAAGCTCCTGGTTGTAGAGCGAGATCGGGGAGTGCCGGCCGATGGGGGTGACGTTGCCCTTGTAGATCGCGAGTATCACCGTGCCGTTGATCTTCTCCTGACTTTTCTCGAAGGCGCTGAGAAGAAAGTCCATCTCGGGCGAGAACCAGAAGCCGTTGTAGATCAACTCTGAGAAGAGCGGAGAGAGCATGTCGCGGATGCGCATCACCTCTTTGTCCATTGCAATGCCCTCGAGGTCGCGGTGGGCGGCCCAGAGGATGGTGGCGCCGGGGGTTTCATAGACTCCCCGCGATTTGATGCCGACGAAGCGGTTTTCGACCATGTCGACCCGGCCGACGCCGTTGGCTGCGCCCACCTGGTTGAGATAGGTGAAGATGGGGAGGGCGCCGGTCACGACTGTACTGTCGTTCTTGTTGGTCACCTTGACCGGATAGCCGTCGGCGAACTCGATCTCGAGGAGGGTCTCCGCATCCGGAGCCTTTTGCGGCGAGACGGTCCTGCTGAATATTTCCTCGCGGGGACGGAAGAGCGGGTCCTCGAGGATGCCGGCCTCATGGCTGATGTGCATCAGGTTTTCATCCTCGCTGTAGGATTTGGCGATCGAGGCCTTGACCGGGATGGACCATTTTTCGGCGAAGGCGATCATGTCGCTGCGCCCCTTGAACTGGCCGAGAAATTCGGGATCCTTCCAGGGGGAGATGACCTGAATGTCGGGCCGCAGGGCGTAGTAGGCCAGTTCGAACCGGACCTGATCGTTGCCCTTGCCGGTGGCGCCGTGTGAGACGTAGTGGGCCCCCTCCCTGGCGGCGATCTCGATCTGACGCTTGGCGATCAGGGGACGCGCGATGGCGGTGCCGAGGAAGTAACGACCTTCGTAGAGGGCGTTGCCGCGCGCCGCCGGAAAGATGTACTCCTGCACCAGCTCCTCCTTCAGATCCTCGATGTAAACCTTGCTGGCGCCGGTTTTGAGGGCTTTCTCGCGCACCATTTCGAAATCTTCTTTTTGGCCGACGTCGGCGACG
>JAKQKF010000085.1 GCA_029560815.1 bacterium | reverse complement strand
CTGCTCTCCTGTCTGCTGCTGCTCATTTTTACACCCGCCGCTGCTCTCGATCCCGACAAACTGATCTCACAGTACGATATTCGCCTCTACACGGCCAAAGACGGCCTGCCGATGAATTCGGTCAAGAAGGTCTTTCAGGATTCGCGCGGCTTTATCTGGATCGGCACCCAGGAGGGACTGGTGCGCTTCGACGGCATCAACTTCAGGCTTTTCGATAAAAGCCGTTACCCCGGCCTGCGCTCCCATTTTATCATGGATATCGTCGAGGACCACACCGGCCGTCTCTGGATTGCCACAAGCGGCGGCGGGATCAGCCGTTTTGAGGGCGACGATTTTGTCACTTGCACCACCAGTGAGGGGCTCGCCCACAACGTCGTCAACACACTGCTGGTCGCGCAGGACGGCAGCCTGCTGATCGGCACCGAGAACGGCCTCTCGCGCTATGCCGGGGGACGGCTGGCGACCTGGCGCTTCAAGGACAACATGAATGCCAACAATATCCAGGCTTTGGCCCAGGACAGCTCCGGCGATCTCTACGTCGGGCGCTTTTCTTGTCCAATTACCCGCATCGCCTGGGCGGAGCTGGTGCCGGATTTGAACCCTGCAGAGAGTGCCGTGGCCTATTGCCGCGTACAAGAGTCAGCGCGGAGTGCTCCGCCCTTCACCAGTGACTCCTCCTTTACAGCTTTGTGCGTAACCCGAACAGGTGAAATATTCGCCGGCAATGTCATCGGTTTGCTCGGCCGCATTACCCCCCGATCCGGCAGTGAACTCACCTGGTTGTGGTCGCCCGCCTCCCGGCGGGATCAGATAACCTTGCGCGCTCTTCTCGAGGACCGCGACGGCCAGCTCTGGCTCTGCACAGAGGGAAGGGGAATCGTGCGCTGGCATCGTGGGCAGAGCAGCAGGCTCGATATCGAACATGGCTTGCCCACAAGCGGGGAGACTTTCCTGACGATCATGGAAGACCGGGAGGGATCGATCTGGATCGGCGGCGACGGCCTGCTCAGGATCCGGGACAACACCTTCACCTCCTGGGGCAGCCCTGAGAAGCTCCCCGGTGATTATGGCCATTCTATCTGCGCAGACGCCGCCGGGACGGTCTGCGCGGGGTTCAAGGCGGGCGGTGTGGCGCTGATCCGGGATCAGCATTTTGAAATATATAATCCCGGCTGGGATCAGCCGGCCAACCATCTGACCGTGGTGCTCCCGGCCCGCGCGGGGGGCTTCTGGATCGGATACACCACCGGGGAGGTCTTCAGGATCGCCTCCTCCGGTGAGATCGTCCGATATTCACCCAACCCTTTTTTGGGGAATTTCGCCCTGCGCGTCCTTATGGAAGACCGCCGTGGTCGTCTCTGGAGAGGGATGTCCGGTCATCTCAGCTGCCTCGAGGAGGGCGTTTGGCGGGACCATTGGTTCGACCGGCGGATAGCTGTGCACTCTGAAGTCACAGCCATGATCGAGATGACCGACGATGATCTTTGGTTTGGCACCTTCGGCGACGGACTGCGCCGCTTCACCCGGGGGCGCTTCCACCAGGAAGGCATCCCCCCGGAACTCCGGCACGACGGCATCACCCTCCTTTACCGGGACCGGGAGGGGATTATCTGGATCGGCTCGGACAACCAGGGTCTCTACCGCTATGCCGATGGGCGCTATACCTGCTACACCGAGCAGGAGGGCCTTTTCGCCGGCCGCATCTTTGCCATCCTCGAGGATGACAGCTCCAATTTCTGGTGCAGCAGCAACAAGGGGGTCTTCAAGGTCGCCAGAGGAGCCTTTGCGGATTTTTCGGCGGGCCGGATTGCTAAAATCACCTGCCGGGCCTACGGCCAGCTCGATGGC
>JAKQKF010000082.1 GCA_029560815.1 bacterium | reverse complement strand
TAAAGGATGATCGGCTTGCCAAAACTGGGGGCCTCGCTGAGCCGCACATTGCGCGTGACGATGGTTTCAAAAACCCGGCCTTCAAAATAGCGGCGCACATCCTCGGCCACCTGACGGGAGAGATTGAGGCGCGCATCGTACATGGTCAGCAGCACCCCTTCGATCGCAAGGTGTTCATTCAGGTGTTTCTGAACGAGCCGGATGGTGTTGAGCAGCTGCCCCAGTCCTTCAAGGGCGTAGTATTCGCATTGTATGGGGATCAGGACGGAATCGGAGGCAGTCAGGGAGTTGATCGTCAGCAGCCCAAGTGATGGCGGGCAATCGATCAGGATATACTTGAATTGATCGCGCAGGGGTTCAAGCGCCCGGGCAAGGCGCTGCTCGCGCGAAATCGCCGATACCAGCTCGACTTCCGCGCCCACCAGGCTGATCGAGGAGGGCAGCAGCTTGAGATAGTCGAGTTGGGTGTCCAGGAGGAGCGACTGCGCAGAGTGCTCATTGATGATCGCATCGTAGATCGTGGCCTGGAGCGCGCGCTGATCATAACCATAGCCACTGGTGCTGTTGGCCTGCGGATCCATATCGACCAGAAGCGTTGGATACTCAGCCACAGCCAGGGCCGCCGCCAAATTGACGGCCGTCGTGGTTTTGCCCACGCCCCCTTTTTGGTTCGCTATGGTTATAATTTTGCCCATCTGGGGGGCTTCCTCCATTTTCTGATATATTGTGTTAATATACTCTCCGGAAAGTTCAAAATCAATGAAAAGTTTCTCCCGCACACCCAGCCGGCGGGAGCCCGGTCAGGAGTTAATTCTTGACATTGAGGGCAAAAACATGTAATTTTTCCCGCATTGCTGCTCCCATTGGCCCGGAATACCAGCGACCATCGCCGCAGCTCTTTTCTGACCCCCAAACAGCGAGGATGTATCATGATAAATCTCTTCAACAAACTGGTCATCTTCTTCCTGCCCATCATCCCCAAATTCATCGTCCGCATGGTTGCCAAACCCTATGTCGCCGGTCCCACCCTCGAAGACGGCATGCGCGTCGTCAAGGAGCTGAACAGCAAGGGTATCTGCGCCACCATGGACGTGCTCGGCGAAAGCGCCAGAAAACTGGAAGAGTGCCAGGAGGCCATCGATGAATACTTCAAGGTGCTCGACCGCATCGCCGCCGACAAGCTGGACGCCAATATCTCGGTGAAACTGACCCAGCTCGGCCTCACTCTCGACCAGGAGCAGTGCTATCAGAACATCCGCAAGATCGTCGCAAAGGCGGACCAGCTTGGCATCTTTGTCCGCATTGATATGGAGGACTCATCCGTCACCAGCGAAACCATCGCCCTCTTCCTGCGCATCAACGACGAATTCAAACGCACCGGCATCGTCATTCAGGCTTACCTGCGCCGCAGCCTCGCGGACGTCGTCCGCCTCTCCGCCCGCAAGACCAACTACCGCATCTGCAAGGGCATCTATATCGAACCGCGCAAGGTGGCCTTCAAGGATAAACAGACCGTCAACGACAACTTCGGCCTCCTCGTCGATACCGCCTTCGGCATGGGCAGCTATGTCGGCATCGCCACCCACGATGAAAAACTCTACTGGAAGGGGCTGGAGCTGATCCACAAGCACAACCTCACCCCGGCGCAGTACGAATTCCAGATGCTCCTCGGCGTGGATGAAGAACTGCGCAACATCATTAAAGAGTCGGGCCACAAGCTGCGCATCTATGTCCCCTTTGGCAAGAACTGGTACGCCTACTGCGTCCGCCGGCTGAAAGAAAATCCGATGATGGCCTGGTATATCGTCAAGGCGATGTTCGGTCTGAGGTGATCATGACCAGCCGTCCCGAGGAGCGGATCAGTGAGCTGCGCGACCTGATCCACTACCACAACACCCGCTATTACGGACTCGATGATCCGGAGATTTCGGACGCCGAATTCGACCGACTCATGCGGGAGCTCTTTGAACTCGAACAGCAGTTCCCGGAGTTCGTGACGGCGGATTCACCCACCCAGCGCGTCGGCGGCGCCCCCGCGGAGGCCTTCCCCCCCGCACCTCACACTGTGCCCATGCTCAGCCTCGACAACGCCTTGAACGAAGAGGAGTTTCTCGCTTTCGACCAGCGCACCCGCCGCGCCCTCGGCAGCGACGAAGAGATCGAGTATGTCTGCGAGCCCAAGCTCGACGGCCTGGCCGTCGAGCTGGTCTATATCGACGGCCTCTTCACCCTCGGCTCTACGCGCGGCGACGGCTACACCGGCGAGGAGATCACCCGCAACCTCAGGACGATCAAATCGATTCCCCTCAAACTCAATAATGCGGTTCCGGGCCGGCTTGAGGTCCGCGGCGAGGTGATCCTCGGCATCCGTGAATTCGCCGCTCTGAACCGGCAACGGCAGGAACGGGGCGAGCCGCTCTTCGCCAATCCGCGCAACGCTGCGGCGGGATCGCTGCGTCAGCTTGACGCCCGGATCACCGCCAGCCGGCCCCTGGCCATTTTCTGCTACGGCATCGGCCAGGCCGACGCCCTCCCCTTCACAGCCCACTCCGGGATGCTCGACCAGTTCAAACGCCTGGGGCTGCGGGTTAATCCGCTGATTAAGCGCGTCCGCGGCGCCGGCGCGGTCCTGGCCTACCATCGCGCCATGTCGGAACGGCGCGAGCAGCTCCCCTACGAAATCGACGGCATCGTCGTCAAGGTCGACAGCGTAGCGCACCAGGAAGAGCTTGGCGCCAGAAGCCGGAGCCCGCGCTGGGCGATCGCCTTCAAGTTTCCGGCCCGCCAGGAGGTGACGCAAGTTCTTGATATTCAGGTCCAGGTCGGCCGCACCGGCGCCCTCACCCCGGTGGCGATCATGCAGCCGGTCCAGGTCGGCGGCGTCACCGTCAGCCGCGCCACCCTGCACAACCAGGATGAGATCGAACGCAAGGATATCCGCATCGGCGACTGGGTCGTCATTCAGCGCGCCGGGGATGTCATCCCGGAGATCGTCAAGGTGGTCGATTCCCGCCGCACCGGCAGCGAACGCCCCTTCCTCATGCCCGAGAACTGTCCGGTCTGCGGCAGCCGGACGGTACGCCCTGAAGATGAAGCGGCCCGGCGCTGCATCAACCTCTCCTGCCTGGCCCAGATCAAGGAGCGCATCTTCCACTTCGCCGCCAAACACGCCATGGAGATCGACGGCCTTGGAGAAAAACTGATCGATCAGCTCGTCGAAGCGGGCCTCGTCCGGGACGCAGCCGATCTCTATGGACTCACCCGTGAGCAGCTGGCCGGCCTCGACCGCATGGCCGACAAATCGGCGGCCAATGTAATCGCCGCTATCGCGGCCAGCCGCACCCGCCCCCTTGAACGGCTGCTCTTCGCCCTCGGCATCCGCCATGTCGGTGAGCATGTCGCCCGGCTCCTGGTTGAGGCCTTTGGGAGCATGGAACGGCTGATGAACGCCCGGGCAGAGGAGTTGATGCAGGTACACGAGATCGGGCCGCAGGTCGCGGAGAGCGTGACCTCCTTTTTCGCCATGCCCGAAAACGTCAGGGTCATCGAACGGCTGCGCCAGGCGGGGGTGGAGATGGCTCCATCCCGGGGTGTCAACGGCGATCTCCTCGCCGGCCAAACTTTCGTGCTGACCGGCACGCTCTCTTCCTATACCAGGGAGGAGGCCGAAAAGCTGATCCTCGCCCTGGGCGGCCGGCCGGCCTCCTCGGTCAGCAGCAAGACCTCCTATGTCATCGCCGGCGAGGCCGCGGGCAGCAAACTGAACAAGGCCCGCGCGCTCGGCATCCCCGTTCTCACTGAAGCAGAATTCATAGAGATGATCAAAAAATGAAAAAATCCGTGATCACCCCGATCCTCCTCGCCGCTGCAGCCCTGACCCTTTTCGCCTGCGCCGGCAGCCGCGATACCGGCAAACTCGCCTTCGTCAGCATCGAAGAGGAGATCGCCCTCGGAAAAGAGATCTCGATTCAAGCCGGGCAGATCCTCAAGATCGTCCGCAATCAGGAGGTGAACCAGTATCTCAACAGCCTGGCGGCTGAAATCGGCCCCCACTCCCACTGGAGCGGTCTCACCTATTCCGTCCATCTGGTCAACGAACCGGACCTGAACCACTTTTCGCTGCCGGGCGGACAGATCTTCATCTATCGCGGCCTGCTCGAAACCCTCGCCAACAGCGACCAGCTGGCCGCCGTCCTCGCCCACGAAATCGCCCACATCGCAGCGCGCGACGGCGTGGAGAGACTCTCGGCCAAATACGGCTGGGCCGTGGCCGCCCAGAGTGTCATCGGCCAGAATCCCGAGATCAGCCGCCAGCTCTTCCTCAATCTGTATACAAAGGATACAATTCTGGACTATCCCAAACCAGTTGAACGCGAAGCTGACCGGAAATCCTCCACTTATCTCGAAAAGGCCGGTTTTGACCCCGCCGGGCTCCCCGAGATGATGCGCATCATCCGCCAGGCCGAGAAGAGCCACCCGAGCCTGGTCAGGTTGCTGCGCAGGACCCATGCCTCCGCTTCGGTGAGGTATCGCAATGTTTCTTCTGATGTTAAATTACTTGCCTCCCCCACTATAAACACCCATCCTTTGGCCGATTTTCTGCGCATCAGAGAGATCCTGGCTAAAATCCCCTACTGAGCCGGCACCCCGTTTTTCAGCCATTTCCTCTTTTTTGGCATGCTTGTTGTATTAGCTGATGCAGTAGCAAGAGCATCCAGAGACAGGCATCGCCGCAGGCGATTCCGGGCCGTATACACAGTGGTTGCAGCGCTTTTGAGCGTCCTTTGGAGTGGGATTTGCCATAGCATCTGTAACGGCCTGGAGCCTGTTGCATCCAGCAACCTGAGCAACTGTACAGGACTGAGTGAGCCTGTCAATGACATAGCATTCAGCCGCTCGCCTTCCGGGCAGCGGCCGGGGCAAGGCAGCCTGTCCAGCTCATCTTGCCCCGAAAATCTCCCTCCTCCTCCTCCTCAGATGCCAAAACTAAAAAGCCTCCGCTGAGCACACGGAGGCTTTTTAGTTTTTATACCTCTCCCAACCACCCCGGGCTAGCAGCCCTTTCCACACCCCGACTCATTCGCGCCGTATGCGCAGTTTCTGCATCTTCTTGTAGAGATTGGTGCGGTCAATGCCGAGCATCGCCGCGCTCTCCTCCATCTTCCAGTCGTGGCTGCTCAGGACCTGTTCGATATAGTTTTTTTCAAAGCGTTCCCGGGCCTGGCGGAGGGTGATATGGCCTTCATCGCCGGCTGGCTTGCCGCCCATCATCAGGCGCAGATCGGCTTCGGCGAGGCTCTCTCCGCGCGCCAGGACCACCGCCCGCTCGATACAGGAGCGCAGCTGCCGGATATTTCCCGGCCAGTCATAGCTCATCAAAGCCTGCAGCGCGGCCGATGAGAGCCCCTCCAGCCTGCGGTTGTAGTGACCGCAGTAAAAATTCAGAAAATAGCTGCTCAGTTCCGGGATATCCTCCTTGCGCTCGCGCAGGGGAGGCAGATTGATGTCGATGACGCAGACACGATAGTAGAGATCCTCACGAAAGAGTCCGTTGCTGATGCAATCGGTGAGGTTCTTGTTGGTGGCGGCGATGATACGCACGTCGATGGGGCGCGGCCCGGTCGAACCGATCGCCTCCACTTCACGCGACTGCAGCACGCGCAGCAGTTTGGCTTGCGCCGGCTGGCTGAGATCGCCGATCTCATCGAGTAACAGGCTGCCCCCCTCCGCCTGCATGAACTTGCCGTCATAGTTATCGGTCGCGCCGGTGTAGGACCCCTTGCGGTGGCCGAAGAGTTCGCTCTCAATGAGGGTATCGGGGATGGCGGCGCAGTTGACGCGCACGAAGGGGCCGGCAGCGCGATGGCTGCGCAAATGGATTGCCATGGCGACCAGTTCCTTGCCTGTGCCGGTCTCGCCGGTGATCAGGACGGTGCTCTCAGTGGGAGCGACCCGGTCGATGCGCGCATAGACATCCTGCATGGCGGCACTGGTGCCGACCATGCGGTAGCGGTTCATGATCTCGGCGGCCATCCAGCTGTTTTTCTGCTCCAGCCTCCGCCATCCCAGGGCGCGTTCCACAGTCAGCAGCACCCGTTCCAGATTGACCGGCTTTTCGAGAAAATCGAACGCCCCCAACCGGGTCGCCTGGATGGCACGGTCGATCGAGGCATGGCCGGTGATGACCACCAGCGGCAGGTCCGGTGCCAGGTCGGCCGCCTTTTCGAGCACCTGCATGCCGTCCAGACCGGGCATGGAGAGGTCGATGAAACCGATGTCCAGCCCCCCGGCGGAGATCTGCTTGACCGCTTCGTTACCGTCGCGCGCCATTACGACCTTGTACTCCTCGCCCTCCAGCACGGAGGCCAGCTCCGCCGCGAATGCGCTGTCGTCCTCGGCGATGAGAACACGCCCCTTGAATCTCTTCATAATACCTTTCTCTTTACGCAGAGCGGATGGGCAGCCGGACAAAGACTGTGGTGCCGCTCATCTTCCGGCTGTCGATCTCGATGGTGCCGCCCAGTGATTCCAGGATGCTCCTGGCCAGGGGCAGGCCCATGCCCGTCCCTGAAGCTGAGGTTGTGTATCCATCAGTGAAAAGACGGGAGAGCTCCTCTGATGAGATTCCTGCCCCGTTATCGGCAATCTCGAGCAGTGCCTGATCCTTCTCCCCCTTGGGAAAAAGCGGATTTTTCTCCAGCATCGTCGTGATCGACAGCAGGCCTTCACCCTGGATGGCGGCGATGGCGTTGTCCAGCAGATTGTAAAAGGCCTCCTTGAACTGGCTGATATCGATGTGGACCGGCAGCTCCATGGTTTCGAACTGGCTGCGAACCTGCACTTCATCCGGAATGCGCGGCAGATACTCCTGCAGACACTCCTGGATGACGCGGGAAAAATCGTCAGGCAAAAAGACCGGCGGATCAAGCCGTGCGAACTTCATAAAAGCATTGATCGAATCGCGCACTCGCTCGATCTCGTGAAGCGCCGTTTTGGTCATCTCCTCATATTCAGGAGCGAATTCGGGACTATGTTTCCGGTAAGCACGCTGCAGCCTCTGGATCGCCAGCAGAACCGTCGCCAGTGGCGTCTTGGTCTTGTGAGCCATGCGCATCGCCATCGCCGCCCAGATCTTCAGCCGCTCTTTCTGCAGGCTCTCCGAGAGATCGACCAGAAGCAGCACGACATGATCCGGCAGCTGCGGATTGCGGATCAACTCTACGGCAAAGTTCTGCATCCTCCCCTCTACCGTCAGGTCGAACTCCTGCTGTTGATAGTTTTCGCTGTGTTTTCTGAAGGCCCGGTAAAAGGAGAGCAGCCCATCCAGGGGAGCGGCTGCCATCACCTCATCAACGGAATGTTCGATGACCTGCTCTTCTTCCCGTCCAATTACGCGCAGAAAATAGGGACTGCAGGCGAGGAAGCGCCCCCGCTCATCGAGGAGGGCCTGTCCGATACGATGGGATGGGAACCGGCCGGCCTTTTGCAGAAAATGCCGCTGCCTGTAGAGGAACAGGAGAGCGCCGGTCAGGAGGAGAAGCAGCAGAGCAG
>JAKQKF010000062.1 GCA_029560815.1 bacterium | reverse complement strand
TGGTCAACGATGTCTTTTCCGGCGAATACCACTCGGTATTCAAGGGCAGGGGCATGGAGTTCTCCGAGGTGCGCGAATATCTGCCCGGGGATGACATCCGCACCATCGACTGGAACGTCACGGCGCGCATGGGCCATCCCTTCGTCAAGATCTTTGAAGAGGAGCGCGAGCTGACCGTCATGCTGGTGGTCGATGTCAGCTCCTCCTCGGCGTTCGGCACCGTGTCGCAGATGAAAAGCGAGATCGCCGCCGAGATCTGTGCCCTGCTCGCCTTTTCGGCGATAAAGAACAACGACAAGGTCGGCCTGATCATCTTTTCCGAGGGCATCGAGAAATTCGTCGCCCCCAAGAAGGGCAAGTCCCATGTACTGCGGGTCATCCGAGAGGTGCTTTTTCATCAGCCGCAGGGGAGCCGGACCGACATCGGCCAGGCGCTGGAGTACCTCAGCAAGGTGAGCCGCAGGCGCAGTGTGGTCTTTCTTATCTCCGATTTTCTCTCCTCCGGATATGAAAAGGCTTTGCAGATCGCCAACAAGCGCCACGATATCGTCGCCATCTCCCTGACCGATCCGCGCGAGTTGGAACTGCCGGATGTCGGGTTTATCGAGCTGGAGGATGCCGAAACCGGTGAAACCTGGCTGCTGGACACCGCTGACGAGGGGACGCGGCGGGCCTTCAGCAAGCGCGCCCAGCAGGGCAGAGGCGGCCGGCAGAAGCTCTTCCGCAGCATGAATGTGGACCAGGTGGAGATCAATACCCGGGCCTCCTATGTCGAACCGCTGATTCGCTTCTTCAAGATGCGGGCCAAGCGCTACCGTTAAGAGTATGAGGTGCTGCATGCGCAAGAGAGAGCTGCTGCTGGTTTTGTCTTTGCTTGTGATACTTGTCGCCGCGGGCTGTGGATCGGGCAAACGTCCCGCCGGCGAGGCCGAAAAGGTGCGTGAATTCGCTGCGGACCTGGTCAACCGCTCGCTCTTCACCCAGGCCATTCAGGAGTACGAGAACTGTCTGCGTGATTACGATTTAAAGGCGAACGAGGCGGCCAATCTGCAGTACGCCATCGGCAATATCTATTTCGAGCGGCTGCACAATTATGCGGACGCCCTGACCTGGTATCTGAAGGTGAAACATTTTTATCCCGAAAGCCCG
>JAKQKF010000231.1 GCA_029560815.1 bacterium | reverse complement strand
TACTTTGCCAGCTTGGGCCTATTTTCAATGCTTGATTATCTCACTTTGAACGGTAAACATTAACTTCTGGAACCGCCGTATACGGAACCGTACGTACGGTGGTGTGAGAGGCGTCAGGGGTAACCCTGACGCCTACTCGATGGTGTGCTCGGCATGTTTCATACACTTGGGAGTGCAAGTCTCCTATGAGCCCGGTAAGGGGAATCATTAGCTGGACGGCAAGGGTGACCGGGGCGACCCGGCGCCTGAAGGAAGCTTTCTCGCTCCCACCCGTTCTCGTTTGGCTCGTTCCGTTCCGGGTGGGAGCCAGAGGGCGGAGCCGGTTCGCATCAGAGTTCGAAGGCGACGCCGCGCTGGGCGCCGATCGCCTTGAGGGTCTCGTGGACCTTCTCCTGCAGCGGCACGCCCTCCTTCTGGTGTTTTTCGTAGAGTTCGTACTCTTTCTCGCCATGGATATAAATCCGGCCGGCTCCCTCGGCTTTGGCCGAGGATTTGAGCCGGTCGATGAGATCGTCCATCTTGTCCTGAAACACCTCCATCTCGACAAAATTCTCGATGTTGAGGGCCATGAAAAAGTGGGCCACCTCCGCCGGCTGGTTTTCGCCGTGCGGGCCCTTGCTGTCGACCATGTCGGCGTAGGCGCCTCCGGAGAGGACGCCGCAGAGGATGTCGACCAGGAGGGCCATGCCGTAGCCCTTGTAGCCGCTGAAGAGTTCGCCCTCGCCGCCGAGGGGGAGAATGCCGCCCCCGCTGCGGCTGGTCATGTTCTTCAGCACCTCGGCCGCGCTCGTGGTCACCCGGCCGCCGGCATCGACCGCCCAGCCTTCGGGCAGCGGTTTTTCGAGCCGGTCATAGACCTCCAGCTTGCCCCGGGGCACCACCGAGGTGGCCATATCGAGAAAGAAGGGGCGGTTGCGCCTGGTTGGCGCGGTCAGCGAGATCGGGTTGGTGCCGATGATCATCTCCACCCCAAAGGTGGGCACCACCAGGGGGGCGGAGTTGGTCATCGAGATGCCGAGGAGCCCCTCCTCCAGCATCATCCGGCTGTAATAGCCGGCGATGCCGTAGTGGTTCGAGTTGCGCACCGTCACCACGCCGACCCCGCTCTTTTTGGCCTTGGCGATGGCCATCCCGGTGGCGAAATGGGCGGTGACCTGGCCGAGGCCGGCCTGGCCGTCGATGGTGGCGGTGGAGGGGGCCTCCTTCACCACCACCGGCTCGACATGGGGGAGAATGGTGCCGTTGATCATCCCGTCGACGTAGCGCTTGAGCCGGGCGACGCCGTGCGAAGGGATGCCGCGCAGGTCGGCCAGCACCAGGTTGTCGGCGCAGATAAAAGCCTTTTCCGCGCCGATGCCGAAGGATTGAAAGACCTGCTGCACGAACTGCAGCAGCCGGGCATCATTAACGATGATGGACATGGGGACCTCCGGTTTTATGCCAGCATTTCCCGCAGCACCGCCGGCAGGATGCCGCCGTGGCGGTAATAACTCACCTCCACCGGCGTGTCGATGCGGCAGAGGGTATTGAAGACGATCTCGCTGCCGCCGGCGGCGC
>JAKQKF010000053.1 GCA_029560815.1 bacterium | reverse complement strand
GCCTCCGGGGAGCCCTTCATCTGGCAGGAGGTCTACGCCCCCCTGCCGCAAGAGTTCGCCACCGGCCGTTTCTGGCTCTTTTACAGCACCTTCATGCCCGGCCTCTACCCCTGGCCCGACCGCTCGATGGGCAGCGACCCGTTCAAGAACCTCAATCCCTATATGCAGTATGTCGAGCCGCTTTCGATCTATCCCTTTTCCGCGAGGCCGGAGAAAAAAATCTCCACGCGCGACGTCATCGCCTTCCAGCGTTCGGTCTTTGAAGGGACGATCTACGACATGAGCAATGACCCCAACTGGCTGGTGCCCGATGGCAAGGGCGGCTATGTCAAGAGCCCCCTCGCCACTCCCTTCCCGGGCCGCGACCTGCGCGCCCTGCTCAAGCTCACCTACCGCCGCCCGGTGGCGCGCCACCGCGGCCATTACGGCATGGTCCTGCAGCTGCGCGGCTGGCTGCCGGATCCCGTCGGCGGGCTCTACTGGGTCTATCTCGACAATCCCTGCTTCAGCCCCTATGTGCCGATCTATGCCGGCGTCACTGCAACGGCCGCCTGCTATCAGAACTATGACCCGGAAAAGTACAGCGATGCCTCGGCGCGCTGGACCATCGACATGGTCGACAACCTGGCCAATCTGAAATTCCAGCAGGCGATCGGGGACGTGCGCGCGCTGCGCGACCCCTGGGAGGAGGCGATCTTTTCCCAGCAGGATTCGATCGAAACCGAAGCGGTCAGGATCTACGCAAAGAGCCCCAAAAAAGCACAGGAGTTCCTGACCCGATACTGCATTGGCCTGCAGGAGCAGGTTCCGGGCATGTATCGCGCCCTGCGCGATACCCTGATCGTCAAGTACACCAACAACCGCGAGTAGCCCCAGTCCGCCGGTTCCCGCTCGACGGACTTTTTCGACCCCGGCTGCCGGCCTGCGCGCAGGTCCAGGCAGCCGGGCGTTTGTCTCTTCCCCTCTCCATCCGCCCGGCCCGGTGTCTGCCGCAGCACCCGCTAGCGTTCGATTTCTCCCAGCGCACTCGACTCCAGCCAGCGCTCAAACCGGTTAAAGATCACACCGCTGTGGCTTTCAGCCGTCGGCTCGAAGAGAGCGCTCAGACCTCTGGGTGCGGCGGCGCGCACCCCAGCCGCAGCTGCCGTTTGACCGGAGGAATCGCGCGGGGCCTCCTCCGCAAAGCGGAGCCGGTTGGTGCGCAGCAGTTCCTGGAAAGCCGCATGCTCGCCGGCGAGATGCGCCGTGTAGACCGAACGCAGGAGATGCTTTTTGTCCGCCTTGAGCCAGGGGATCAGCTCTTCGGTCAGGCTGTAAAAGGCGTCGAAGAGGAAGAGCTCGCTGATCTGCGCTCCCAGGCCGCCGCGGCTGACCGCGTAAACAGCCGGGCGATAGCCGCCGCTGTGGGCACTGACGATCACCCGTCCAAGCCGGTCCTCCGCGCCGATGCGCCGTTCGTCTCGCATCACCTCGAGGATCTCCTCCACCATCCGTTTGAATCCGCCCTCATCCTCCATACTGCCGCCCCCCGAATCCTGCGCATGCCAGGGCCCCTGCGTCAGCACCAGTACAGCGTTGCGGCGCGAGGCGGCCAGCTGCTGCGGCAGGCGGTACTTTTCCAGCACACCGAGATTGTCGTTGTTCCAGCCGTGGAAATGGACAACGAGATCCACCGCCCCGTTCTTCGGCTTGAATCCCTCGGGAATGACGATCACGGCGCTGGAGTCGGTATAGTGCGGGTCGCGCGCATAAAAGTGCTCCTGATAGCGCCATCCCTCAGCACGGGAGGGATGGGGATAGGGGGCATGACGGAGAAAAATCCGTGCCCACTCCCCGCCCGGGAAGGAGTTCCAGTCGATACTGGTCAGAAAGGGGCGCTCCAGGCCCGCATCCCCGGTGAAATGGTTCCAGGCCAGCCGCGCCGCCCGGGCGATCGCCACTTTCATCTGATTGTCCGCGCTGTCGCGGCGGTCAGGCCCCTGCTCGGTGAACGCGGCGATGGCCAGATCGGCCTTGGCCGAGAGCACCAGTCCCGCATCGGTGGCAACGCCGGTGACGCCGCCGGTCTTGTGCGCCACCAGGATATTTTCCGCCTCGGCGGGGAGAAAACGCGGAATGGCTGAATCATAGAGCTGCGCGCCGAGGATATCGATCATCTTCCGGCTCGAGAGCGAGTCGGCCAGCTCACCGCGATGGAGCTTCTCCAGAAGCAGCACCATGTCGGCCGGGGTGGAGACCCCCACGCCGTAGCGGATCGACTCAGAAGAGTCGGTCTTGGTCTTCCAGGCCATCAGGCGGTTGAGCAGGCGGGTGTTACGGAGGCCGAGGGCGGCCATACGCTCGTTGACCGCGGCCAGCTTTTCCGCATGCGTGGTTCCAAGGGCGTCGATGACCAGATTGGTGGCGCTGTTGTCGCTGACCACGATCATCAGCAGCACGGCGTCGATCAGACGCACCTCCGGCCCGGGGGCGAAGAGCTGCAGCAGACCCGAACCGCCCCGGACTTCTCCGGGCGCCAGAGTCACCTTTTGCAGAGGATCGAGCCGGCCGGCCGCGGCCTGATAAAAATACTCCACCATCACCGGCAGTTTGATGAGACTGGCGGTCGGAAATTTATCCTCCGCCTTCCAGGCGATCACCTCCCCTGTGCGCAGATTTTTGGCCATGAATCCAAAACGGCCCCCAAAGCTCTTCTCCAGAGCGCGCAGTTCTTCTGCCAGCGGCTCTTCCGCTCCGGCCTGCCGGGAATGCCCTGCGCAGGCGGAAAAGGCCGGGGGCAGTTCGCTTTCACCGGCATGCGCTGGCATGGCCCAGACCAGCGCCCAGGCCAAAAGTAAACAAACGGCTTTCTGCATCATGTCACCTTTCATTTTCAGCCTATTACTTCAGCTTAAAATAGTATGGCAAAAGTTAAAAGAAAAGCATAAATTGGGTTTTGGCGATCGCCCTGTCAACGCTCACTCTTTTGCAAGGATCTGCTTATCATGAAGTATTCCCGATTGCATGCTGCCACGCTCTTTCTGCTCCTGCTCGCGCTGCTTTGCGGCCCTGCGTCCGCGCAGAATATCCTCATCAACGAAGCGATGTCCTCCAATAACGCCTTTATCACCGACGAAGAGGGCGACTATCCGGACTGGCTCGAACTCTATAATCCGGGCGACACCGCGGTGGACCTCGCCAACTGGGGATTGAGCGACAAAAAGGGAACGCCCGGCAAATGGCTCTTCCCGCAGGTCTCGATCGGGCCGAAGAGCTGGATGCTGATCTTTGCCGACAGCAAGGACCGCAAGCAGGCGGTCGCCCACTGGGAGACCGTCGTCCGCCGGGGACAGGTCTGGCGCTACCGCACCGGCGCCTCCGCCATCCCCGCCAGCTGGATCCAGCCCGGCTACGACGACAGCGCCTGGAGCCAGGGCTCGACCGGCATCGGCTTCGGCGACAATGACGACGCCACCACCATCGCCAGCGGGATCATCTCCGTTTTCGGACGCATCGCCTTCACGGTGGCCGACCCGGCTGCGGTTATCGGGATGATACTCGACATCGATTACGACGATGGCTTTGTCGCCTGGCTCAACGGCGTCGAGATCGCCCGCGCCAATTTGGGCCAAAATGGGGTGCAGCCCGCCTGGAACCTGGCCGCCAATCCCGATCACGAAGCCAACATCTACCGCGGTATGGCCCCGGACCGCTTCACAGTCGCCAACTTCCGTGAGGCGCTCACCTCCGGCCGCAACCTCCTGGCCATCCAGGTCCACAACAACTCCACCACTTCCTCTGACCTGACCATGATCCCCTTCCTCTCGCTGGGATATTCCACTCCGCCCGCCGGCGCCGCCGGCAGTGACCCCCGGCTGGTGCTGACCAGCACCCATATGCACACCAACTTCGCCATCTCCGCCTCCGGTGAAACGCTCCTGCTCAGCAGTGCGGCGGGTGCCATCGTCGACAGCGTGACGCTCCCATCCCTGGCCACCGATGTCTCCTACGGCCGGGTCACCGATGGCGGTGCGAGATGGATCCATGCCAAACACCCCACGCCCGGCGCGGCCAATAACAGCGCGGAGGTGGCGGAAATGGCGGCTGCGGTCGAGTTTTCCAAAAGCCGCGGATTTTACCAGCAGGCCGTCTCCTTCACCATGAGCTGCGCCACCCCGGGAGCGGTGATCCGCTTCACCCGCGACGGCGGCGAGCCCGATTCACTCTCGACGCTCTACAGCGGCCCCATCAACATCGGCCAGACTTCCGTCATCCGGGCGCGCGCATTCGCCCCCGGCCTGGATCCCGGTCCGATCATCACCCATTCCTTCGTCCTCGGCCAGCCGCCCGCTCCCCTGCCGGTGATCTCGCTGACCACCGATCCCCGCAACCTCTGGGACAGCGAATACGGCATCTATGTGCTCGGCACCAGCTATACCAACGAAGACCCCTACTACGGCGCCAACTTTTGGGAGGACTGGGAGCGCCCGGTCCATATCGAGTTCTTCGAGCCGGGCGGAAATCCCGGATTCAACCAGGACGCCGGCACCCGCATCTTCGGCGGCTGGAGCCGCGCCCGGTCGCAAAAATCGATGGCTTTTTTCGCCCGGCGCGAATACGGCAAGGAAGAGTTCAACTACCGCATCTTCCCCGATCTGCCCTATGAAAACTACCACTCCTTCATCCTGCGCAATGCCGGCAACGACTGGGACCGCACCTTCATCGCCGACGGCCTCATCCACTCCCGCCTCAAGGGCATCGACCTCGACCGCCAGGCCTACCGCCCTTGCACGGTCTATCTCAACGGCGAATATTGGGGCATCCTCAACCTGCGCGAAAAGGTGAACGAACACTATCTCGCCCAGCACCACGGCGGCAATCCCGACGAGATCGACCAGCTCGAACTGGACGGTAATGTACTCGAGGGCAGCAACGACCACTATATCGCCCTGCGCGATTTCATCGCCTCCAAGGATCTCACCAATGCGGAGAATTACGCCTGGGTCCAGAGCCAGATGGAGGTGGAGAACTTTATCACCTACCAGGCGGTGCAGATCTATACCGATAACCGCGACTGGCCGGGAAACAACATCAAGTACTGGCGGCCGCAAACCGAAGGCGGCCGCTGGCGCTGGATCCTCTTCGACACCGAATGGGGTTTCGGCATCAACGCCTACGCGTCGGGCAACGCCTATGCCTATAACACCCTCGCTTTCGCCACCAGTCCCACCCAGACGCCCGGCTTGCACGGCAATCCGCCCTGGTCCACCCTGCTGCTGCGCCGGCTGCTGCTGAATCCGGATTTCAAAAGGAGCTTCATCAACCGCTTCGCCGACCTGATGAATTCTGCCTATCGCGAAACCGCGACCGTCGCCCACATCGACTCGCTGGAAAGTCTCCTCTCCGGCGATATGACCCGCCACTATGACAAATGGCGGCAGCAGGTCTGGTGGAGCTCAGCCCGGCTGTGGTGGAACTCCATGGATTCCTGGTATGGCTATATCCGGACCCTGCGCGATTTCGCACTCAACCGGCCCGGCTACATGCGCGCCCATCTCATGCAGAAATTTGCCATCACGTCTGTTGTCTCGCTGCGCCTCTTCAGCGACCCTGCGCAAGGCGGTGAAATCCTCCTTAACGATTTTCTGCCGGTCAGATCCAGCCCCTGGAGCGGCTCCTATTTCTCCGGCGTGCCGGTGAAACTGACCGCCAGGCCCGCCCCGGGTTACATCTTTGCGGGCTGGGAAGGAGCGGTTATCTCGTCCGACCCCACACTCGAGGTGACGATGACCGGCACCACCACCATCAGGGCCCGCTTTATCCCTGCCGGAGAGCAGGCAGCCCGCATCGTCATCAACGAGATCAATTATAAATCCGCCGACAGCCACGACAGCGAGGACTGGGTGGAGCTCCACAACAGCGGCCTCGCCGGCGCCGACCTCTCGGGCTGGCACCTTAAGGACGACGCCGATGACCACGATTTCCTCTTCCCGGCCAATACCCTGATCGAGAGCGGCGGCTATCTGGTGGTCGGACGGGACACGACCAAATTCCGCAAACTCTTTCCGCAAAAGAGCATCCGCCTCGCCGGCAATCTCTCCTTCGGCTTGAGCAGCGGCGGCGACCAGGTCCGTCTCTTCGACGCCGAAGGCGCGCTGGTCGATTCAGTCGCTTTCGGCATCGCCTCCCCCTGGCCCGCGGCAGCCGCCGGCCAGGGACCGACCCTGGAGCTGCGCAATCCCGAGCTTGACAACCGCCTCGCCGCGAGCTGGGCGGCATCGGCTGGCTACGGCACCCCCGGAGCGCAGAATTCAGGCTATAACGGGGTGGAGACTCCCCCGTCTGGTCAGCTGCCGGAACGCCTGGAACTGATGCAGAACTGGCCCAATCCCTTCAACGCCACAACGCGAATCGCTTTCACCCTGCCCGCGCCGGCCGATATCCGGCTGCAGATCTTCTCCGTTCAGGGCCGCTGCATCCGTACCCTGGCCGCCGGGCGAACGGCGGCGGGCGCCCATCGGCTCGATTGGGACGGCCGCGATGAGGCCGGGCTGCCCGCGTCCAGCGGACTCTATCTCTGCCTGCTGCAGAGCGGAGAGGTGCAGCAGGTGAAGCGGATGCTGCTGCTGCGCTGAGCCTGACCACTCACACCCACCCGGCGCCCGGCCTGCTCTCCGATTTCTCTT
>JAKQKF010000052.1 GCA_029560815.1 bacterium | reverse complement strand
TTCTGCGCTTCATCGAGGATGACGAAGCAGTTGTTGAGAGTGCGTCCGCGCATATAGGCAAGCGGGACGATCTCCACCACGCGGGTCTCGATGAGACGGCGCAGTTTGTCGCCCGGGATCATATCGTGCAGGGCATCATAGAGGGGCCGCAGATAGGGATCGACCTTTTCACGAAAATCGCCCGGCAGAAAGCCGAGGCTCTCGCCCGCCTCCACCGCCGGACGGCAGAGGATGAGGCGGTCGACAAGGTGATCGCGCAGGGCCGCCACCGCCATGGCCACCGCCAGAAAGGTTTTGCCCGTCCCCGCCGGACCGATGGCGAAGACGATGTCGTTCTTCTGGGCGCTGGCGACATACTCTTCCTGACCCGGGGTGCGCGGCTTGATTACGCCCCCCTTGGTATAGACCAGGACCGACTCGGCGCTGGGGGCCGCCTCCGCCATTGTCCCACCCTTTTCGTTCATGCGCAGCACCGTCTCGATGTCCTGCGCAATGACCCGGCCGTTGCGGTTGGCCAGATAAACCAGCTCGCTGATGATCTGTTCGGCCTGCTCCACCTGCTCGGGCAGCCCCCGCAGGATGATCTCATGGCCGCGCACGATCACCTGGGCGTCGAGCTCCCCCTCCAGGAGTCGCAGGTTGGCATCCTGGGCGCCGAGAAAATCGACCGGATCGATGCCGCGCAGGCCGATCCGTTTTTCAACAGGGACAGGTTCGTTCAATGGTTTGTCCGTAATGATGTTTGCTTCACAATAAAAATCTCCCGGTCTCGCCCCAAAGGTGGCAAGACCGAGAGTCCATAATTTCACATGCGCGTGGCGCCTCCTCCATCCTTCATCCCTGCCGTATAGGCTCGGAAATGGGGATGCAGGCGGGATAGATCAGCATCTGCTGCATCGACCCGAACCGCCACTCTGCACGCAGCCTGAAACACTCTCCCTATCTGGGAATGATCAAGACGGTGTGCGGGAAAATGCGATGGGAGTCTCCGCCGATAACCGCCTTGTTCTTTTGATAGATCTTGGTCCAGGCGGAAGGATCGCCGTACACAGCGGGATTGGCGGCGATCTTTTTCAGATTGTCGCCCTTGACCACCAGGTACTCATCCGGGCCGCATTCGCGCTGGATCTTGAACTCCTGCTTCGGGTAGATCAGATCCGGATCCTTGATCTGCTCCTTGTT